>DASTVU010000053.1:0-4382 GCA_035758935.1 Pyrinomonadaceae bacterium
AAGCCAGCGTGCCACCGCCCGCGCCCGTGCCGATAATGATTACGTCGTAGTGATTGTTGCTGGTCATGATGACGCTCCGTCTGCTGGAGTTATTGGACGTTCATCGATTGCATTGACGAGTTCAACGGGGCTGTACCGAAGTTCACACTGAACCGTTTGCACCAGATCGTGACTGCGCGATATTTCGCCAGATCAGCGTTCGCGGGCAGCTCGTAGTTCTGGTCGCCGATGTTTCCTTTCAAAGAACCGAGGTCAAGGAATCCCGCTTTAGTTACGGAGTCGTTGTCTTTGGCATCCGTGGCGGCGACGAGATAGACGTGAACATCCGGGCCGTTCGATGTGGCGAAGTTTGTCAGACGCAGCGTCTTCTTGCCGTCGGCAAGCTGAAACACCGCGGCCATACCCTTGGTTTCGTGTGCGCCGTTGTGAAACTCTCCTGTGGCGAGTTGATTGCTGGCTGCTGACGCAGTCGGAAACTGTTCGTTAACTTTTTGATTGATGAAAAGCCGCTCGGGCCGAAACGCGTACCACGCAGCCCCACCGGCGACGATCAGTGCGAGTAAAGTGACCTTCAATCTGTTCGACATGCTCTATAAATCTCCTTTTCCAGATTTCGTAACCGATTGTTGGTCGTGGCCACAAAGGAATCCTTACAGATGATTAGCCACAAAAAGGCACAAAAAGCACAAAACCGTTTCTGACAGCGGTCCTGTTTGTGCCTTTTGTGCCTTTTTGTGGCTAACCTGCGCGAGTTCCGTCAGGAACAGGAGATTCGGGGATGGCGAGGACTGGAGTGATTCCGTCTTCTTGAACTTCCATTACGATTACATTAGCCATATGTTTTAGAATTCGTAACCGATTAGTGGTCGGAAGGCAAATCCAGTTTCCACGCAGATGCGAATAGTTGTCTTTGGAACAGGTGGCGTAGGTGGATTCTTCGGCGGGCGGCTCGCACATTCGGGCGAGGACGTTACGTTTATCGCTCGTGGCGAACACCTGCGCGCCATTAAAGCGAACGGGCTAAGAGTCGATAGCCCAGATGGCGATTTTGTGATCTACCCGGCAAAAGCAACAGACGATGCCGGCGAAGTTGGCGCGACGGATCTGGTGATTCTCGGCGTCAAAGCATGGCAGGTACCGGAGGCAGCGCGTGCGATCAAACCGCTCGTGAGAGCGAACACGACGGTGCTTCCTTTACAAAATGGAGTGGATGCCGTGGCGCAGCTCGTTACCGAATTAGGCCCTGAGAGCGTCATCGGGGGACTTTGCAGGATTGTCAGCTTCGTTGTCGAGCCTGGTCATATTCGACATGCCGGTTTCGCGCCTTCAATCATCATCGGAGAGCTCGACAATCGTCGAAGCGAACGCATCGTTAAGATCGAAGAAGTGTTCAAGCACGCCGGCCTGGACACAACCATTGCAGCAGACATTCAAGTCGCGCTCTGGACAAAGTTTCTTTTCATCGCGTCGTTTAGTGGCGTCGGTGCACTCGCCAACGCACCCGCTGGAGTTACTCGCACTGATCAGAAATGGCGCGGGCTTATGCTCAGCGCGATGGATGAAATCTACGCGCTGGCCCACGCTCGTGGAGTCAAGCTGCCGCCGGATTCAGTGGATAAGGTCATGGCCGCTGTCGATGGCTTACCTCCCGACGCCACAAGCTCGATGCAACGGGACATCGCTGCCGGCAAACCCTCGGAGCTCGAGTCACAGAACGGAGCAGTCGTCCGCATGGCCCAAAAATCTGGCATCGAGGTCCCAACACACACCCTCATCTATCAGACACTGTTCACCGAACTGTAGGGGCGGCCCTCCGTGGCCGCCCGTGGTTTGAACAAGTCGCCGAAAACAAATGGTCTCGAGTTTGGCGAACATGATCAAAACCAAGGGCGGCCACGGAGGGCCGCCCCTACAGTTACGCCCTGATCGTCGTGGACTGCCGCCACATCGCGACTCCAGCTGCCATAAAAGCGACGCTAAACAGCAGGCCTGAGATTGGAAACAGGAAATGGACCGCGGGCAGGAAGAATCCTACCGGCCCCAAAATTGTTGAGAGTATCCAGCCAATAGGGATCCAAACCGGGAGTCTCCGATTTCGCAAAGCCTGAATCGCAAACAGATCGAGTCCGAGCGAAAAGAGCGCAGCCGCACCTGCATAAGCCCTTGGTGTGACCACGCCGACATCTCGGGCGAGCAGGACCAGGAGTGCAACGCACATAATCACGAAGCCAAGCCGCCCTGGAATTTTTCCGGCGGCCATAGAGGTCAGGTGAAGGCCGATAATGCCGCCTAGAAGAAAAAGATCGATGAAGAAGTAGAGGGTAAATATTCCAGATGTTGTTTCCGGAATAAACGACGCGGTCGCCCGCAGTAGTCCGGCGAGTATTGCCGCCAGTGCACAGAGTCGAATCACGGGAATTAATCTGTTACCAAGTCCCTTTGTGTTTTATTCCAAAAATCAAAGTGCTTTCTCAAACTGTCTACCTGGACCAAACCGCGCCTTTAACCCCTGCACGGTCGTGCCGGCCCCGTGCGTTCGCAGGCGAACTCGATAGACAAGTGTGTTTGAAGTGATGAAAAGTGTTGAGCCATCTTCGCCCCACGCGACGTTTCCAGTTGCGGTGCCAAGATCGAAACGGCCAAGCAATGTACCGTCAGGCGCGAGGATGTAGACGCCACCGGGCGCCGCGGCGAAGATGTTTCCGAAGACGTCAACCTTCATACCGTCGGCGGCGCCAGGTCGCCCTTTGGATACCGTGCTTCCATCAAACAAAACTTTTTTAGCCGACAAAGTGCCGTCTTTCAGCACGTCAAACACAAACCAGTGCTGGGTGGCGGAGTCGGAAACGTAGAGCTTCTTCTCGTCTGGAGAAAACGCGATTCCGTTGGGCGCCGCGATTTCGGAGTTGAGCAACGTCAATTTGCCATCTTTCGAAAGACGGTAGACTCCCTGGAACGAAAGTTCTTTTGTAGGATCCCCAAACGTTTTCGGTAGACCGAATGGCGGATCAGTGAAATACAAGTCGCCGTTCGATTTGTAGATCAGATCGTTTGGACTATTCAGACGCTTTCCTTCGTACTTATCAACGAGCGTGGTGAGCTTTCCATTTTTCTCGAGACGGCTGATGCTCCTATCTCCATGCTGACAGAATACGAGTCGCCCTTCTTTATCGAAGGTCAATCCATTTGAACCTGGCTCGCGACCCGTGAATGGTTCGCTTCCGTGATAGCCACTTGGTTCGAGAAAAACGCTGGTCGCTTCGCCTGCTTTCCACTTTACGACTCGATTATTTGGAACATCCGAGAAGAGCAGGTATTTTCCGGACCGATGCCAGACCGGACCTTCCGCCCAAACCAGGCCGTCCGCGATCTTTTCCAGCTTTGTGTCCGGAGGCACAAGTTTGTCGAGTCGTGGATCGAGTCGGACAATTGCCGGCACTTCAAAAGATGCTTCGGTACGAAGCGGTACATTGGGCCAGGCGATTGCCGACGCGACCAAGAAAACAAGCAACACAAGTCTCTTCATGGAATCCTCCTACGAAGGTCTGACGCCTGCGATATTCAGACGGATCCGGTAAAGTCCAGAACGAGCGCAAAGATACAACGTCTTGCCATCAGCGTCGCCCCAGGCCATGTTGTGAGCATGTCGCGGCGTGATGATCGTGCCGAGATGTTTGCCTTCCGGCGAGATCACCCATAACCCGCCTGGAGCCGAGACGTAGAGATTGCCCTTTTGATCGACTTTGATTCCGTCGAGACCATCTTCGCCCGGCGCGTTGGTGAAATCGAAAAAGGGTTTCCCGTTTTTCAGAGTACCGTCAGATTGTACTTCGTAACGGATGATCGCTTTGTGCTTGTCACCGATTTCACTCGCGGGCTCGTCATCCTTGCGCAGTTCCTGACCTGTCAACGAGCGTGGCCAGTTGCCGACGTACAAATATTTCTCATCAGGCGAAAGCGCGATTCCGTTTGGTCCGGTGAAGTCTTTGCTAATCAGTTGCAACTTACCTTTATAAACAGAGTAGACGCCGCTGAACGCAAGCTGTTTGCGCGCGTCGTTGAAGAGCTTCGGAAAACCAAACGGTGGATCGGTAAAGAAGAGCGTGCCGTCTGTTCGATATATGAGATCGTTCGGACTGTTGAGTCGCCTACCTTCGTAACTGTCCGCCAGCACGGTTTGCCTGCCGTCGAGTTCGTCGCGGACTACACGATGATTCCCGTGCTCATTGATCGTCAGACGCCCTTGCGGATCAAGCGTCAATCCATTTGAACCGGGCTGACCATACTCAGCGATATCAGCGCCTGAATAGCCGCTCGGCGTGCGAAACACATCGAGCTTGCCATCCTGGTACTTATAGATCGTGTTGGCATTCGGGTCACTA
>DASTVU010000054.1:0-2333 GCA_035758935.1 Pyrinomonadaceae bacterium
CTCGTTTCCGAAACGCTCAGCGCGTCCAGCGTATGCGTACTTCAATTCCACCACTTCACCCTTGGCTGTGTAAGTGCCGCTCGCTTGTCCCGGTTGCAGGTCGCCGGCTTGTGCCGGTGTCGATTGCGTCGCAGACGGAACTGAAGGTGACTGTTGCACTTCACTTCGATTTGATTGATTCGTGTTCTCGGTTCTTGTCTTGTTCACGGTACAGGCAGTAATCACCACGACAACAGCGAAACACAAAGCGCTCACAAAAGGTCGGTTCATGCGTTTTAAGACTCCTCCGAAGTTTTAGAATTCTGAGATCTACGCTCGGAAACCGTGATCGTGCGCGAATACCATTGCCTGTGCACGCGACCAAACACCGAGTTTATCGAAGACATTCGAGACGTGGTTGCGGACGGTCTTTTCACTGATCGAAAGACGCGCCGCTATTTCAGCATTACCCAGTCCTTCAGTGATGAGTGTCAGCACTTCTCGCTCGCGCGCGGTCAGTGAGTTGAATGCAGGATCCTCCCCGGAGACCGGATCCTTTATCCCCATGAAGTCCAACACTTCCTCGCAGAAGCGTTCCCATGCCGGCTCTTCCAGAAGGATGTGATTTTTGGAATCAAGTTCGACGAATTGAGCTCCGCGAATTCCGGCCGCGAGAATATGGCCCTCAGCAATCGGAATTACGTCGTCGTCACGCGAGTGCAGTACCAATGTCGGTGCTTGCACCTGGCTGAGAAGATCGACGACGTTGATCACGGCACGTGTTTCCAGCAGCCGCGCAGCGATCTCGGGCGAAGTTGTTTTCCGACAAAGCTCATTGAACCAGCCGATCTGCTCGTCCGTGGCGCCGGGAATAAAGCGCGAAGTGAATACCTGGCGGAACACCGGATTGTCCTTGCCCCAACCGAGCCGAGTCAGGTCGATCAGTGCGCGATACATACGATCTTTGTCGGGGTCGCCACGCTCAAACGTTCCGCGCGCATAAGCGCCGTATAGCACGAGTCGCGAGACGCGTTCGGGATGCTTCACCGCGTATGCGATACACGCCGCTGCTCCCTGAGAAATGCCCAGCAATGCAAACGGCTCCGAAGGATCGACCACTTCGACGAGCGCTTCCAGGTCCTCGACCCAACGTTCGAACGAGAGGTCGCCGACGTTCCAGTCAGTCATTCCGCAGCCGCGTTCATCGTGACGAATGAAGTGGAAATGATCGCTGAAGAAACGAATCCAGTGACGCCAAACCGGACTCTCCCATTCGTAATCGAGATGACTAAGCCAGTTTGCCGCTTTGATCAGCGTTGGGCCGGTGCCTGCTTCAGCCCAGGCGAGCTGAACGCCGTCGGCGGTGCGGAGATATCTGATTCGCTGTATCGCTTTCTTCATCGTTACTACCGAGACAAAAGTCCCATGCGAAGGTGTCGGAGTATATCCAAACCGGGACTAAACTCCCATAGCCTACACGCTCCAAAAGCGCGATCCTCTACGCTATAGCTTGATGGAGGCATACATGGTTAAGCGAATATTATTCTTTGGTTACGGAGTTTTCTGTTACCTGATTTTCCTGGGAACGTTTTTATACGCGATTGGGTTTATCGGCAACTTCGGTGTCCCGACCGCGCTCGACGGTCCGGCGTCCGGGCCGCTCGGCATTAGTCTCGCGATCGATGCTGGTTTGCTGACGCTTTTTGCAGTGCAGCATAGTGTGATGGCGCGGAAGTGGTTCAAGACGTGGTGGACGAGGATTGTGCCGAAGCCGGTCGAGCGCGCGACGTATGTTTTGTTCTCGAGTCTCGCTCTCATTCTGTTGTTTACGTTATGGCGTCCGTTGGGTGGTGTAGTTTGGTCTGTTGAGGATCCCATCGGGCGGGTCGTGCTGCGTGGATTGTTCGCTTTCGGATGGGGATTGATCCTTTACTCAACATTTCTGATCAATCACTTCGATTTGTTTGGACTGCGTCAGGTTTGGCGCTATCTGCTGGGGCAGCCGGAGAGCGGATTGCGGTTTACGACGCCCGGGCCATACCGGCTGGTGCGACATCCGCTTTACGTTGGCTGGCTCTTTGCGTTCTGGATGACACCGGTGATGACGTTCGCGCACTTGTTGTTTTCGGTTGCAACAACGGCTTACATCCTGTTGGCAATTCGGTTCGAAGAACGCGACCTGGTTCGTGAGTTTGGCGATACGTACGAAGACTATCGACGCAATGTACCGATGCTCGTTCCATCATTAAAAGGCACCCGGCAACCATCCGATATTGAAGTCCGATCGTAGCTGGTCTTCTCGGTACGTACTGTAGGGGCGGCCCTCCGTGGCCGCCCGTGGCTTTAGAAAAATC
>DASTVU010000055.1:0-2692 GCA_035758935.1 Pyrinomonadaceae bacterium
ACCGGGTCCTCGCTAAGCGAATTACCGCTGGCAACGTCGGCATGTTGGATACTGACGAGGACTGGCTTCTGGGCCATCGCGCCCGATCCAAATATGAACAGAAGAAGGGTAAGAGAGCATGCTGGGGGAATAAATTTCCGAAAGGTCATAATGAAATTGGTGGACTTGCCGATAAGTTAAGGTACGAAACGCTACGATCAGGATAGCGGGGAGATTCGCGATATCGCACGCTCATTATGTGCTGTTTGCGGTGTAAAATCAAAAAGCGATACGAGAACCCTATGAATTCCGTTGCTGACACAACATTGCCGCCTGAGGTTTGCGATCGGACGGTGTGGTACGCCACGGATAACACGGATTGGGTAGAAGAGATCTCCGCTGATCAGATTGCCGAGGTTGAGGACGCGGTTCAGGAATTGGAAAGAACAGGGGTTGAGATCGAGAAGATAACCGCCGAGGGAGTTCCGTTACCGACGTTGGGGCCACGATTTCAAGGGATACTCGACGAGGTGCAAAACGGGCGTGGGTTTGTTTTGATTAGATGGCTGCCGGTGGAGCGTTGGACCAGAAGACAGGCGGCGATTGCGTTTCTGATTATTGGGGCGCAGCTCGGGAATCTGCGGATGCAGAATGCCGAGGGACATTTGCTCGGGCATGTCAGGGACTTAGGAAGATCGAGTGAAGATCCGAATACGCGGATTTATCAGACGCGCGAGCGGCAGACGTTTCACACCGACTCGTGTGACGTGGTTGGTCTGTTGTGTTTGCAGACGGCGAAATCAGGTGGACTGTCGAGTCTGGTTTCCTCCACTACGATCTTTAACGAAATGCGACGTCGCCGGCCGGATCTGCTCAGAGCCTTGATGCAGCCGATTGAAACCGATCGACGCGGCGAGGTTCCGGAAGGTGGTAAACCGTATTTCAATATTCCAGTTTTCAATTATCACAGCGGACTTATCTCAACGATTTACCAACGGCAGTACATTGAATCAGCGCGACGCTTCAACGGCGTCGCGCCGCTCACTTCCCTTCAAATCGAAGCTCTCAATCTTTTCGACGAGCTGGCAAACGATCCACGGCTAAACCTGACGATGGAACTGCAACCGGGTGACATTCAGCTCGTGCACAATCACACGATTCTGCACGATCGCACTGCGTTCGAGGATTACCCCGAGCCTGAACGCAAACGTCATCTGTTGCGGTTGTGGCTGGCTCCGCCGAGTGCGCGCCCGCTGCCCGAAGTTTACGCAGAGCGGTTTGGCTCGATCAGACCAGGCGATCGCGGTGGCGTTGTTGTGCCAGGCTCGGTGCCGCGGATTTGCACGGATGAATGACGGATTTACTTGCAGGCTCAGGGCTCTGCAAGTTCCATAGAGGCAAGTTTGTCGTCGGGTGTTAGCTTGACTGTACAGATGGCGGAGCGGCCGATGTCGGTTAAGAGGTAGCGATAGATACGGAGGTTGTTTTCAGTCTTACGTTCGATCAGTTCGCTCGAATGAATAATTGCCGCAGGTAGACTGAATGCATCGAACTTCTTGTTGCCCATCAAAGCGCGACGGATCAGTGAAGTTGTTTTTGGATCAGGGTCTTCGATCGTTTTGATGTTAGGAAGCGCGAAGGCTGGATAGTAGGCGGCGGCGAGGGCGCGAGCGAGTTTGAAGTCTCTGGTTTCCCATGAGTTGGCGAGGAAGATGATCGTCAAGTCTGTGTCGAGGAAACGAATGATGAAGGTTTTAAATCCCTGCCAGGCGCCGCCGTGAAAAGCTAACCGCCGGCCGTGATAGTTTCCGAGATGCCATCCGAAGCCGTAATCTTTTGTCGTGCCATCGCGAAGCTTTGCGGGTGTCCAGATCTTTTCTCGACTCGTTTGCGTGAGTGGTTTATCGGTGTAGAGACCGGCGTCCCACTTCGCGAGATCCAGGACTGAAACATAGTACGAACCATCTGCGGTGGAGTTTGTCGATGGTGAAACCCAGTCCTGATTCTTTAGCTCACCTTTCACGAGCCGGTATCCGGCAGCGCGGTTGGGCACGATGTCAGCTTCCGAAATGATTTGCGCTGTCGTCATGTCGAGCGGTCGGAAGAGTCTCTCCTTCACAAAGTCGCCATAGAATTTGCCGGTGATCTTCCCGATCAAAATTCCTAACGTCACGTAACCGACATTGCTGTAGTTCCAACTCGTGCCGGGTTCAAAATCCAGCGGAGCCTTTTTGAACGCCGCGAGGAACTGGTCTTCGGTGTAGTCGCGTTTCAGATCGATCTCGGGCGGGTAATCACCGAGGCCCGAAGTGTGCGTCAGCAGATGCCAGACGGTGATGTCTTTCCAGGTTGCAGGAAGATCGGGAAAGTATTTAGAGACACGATCGTCGAGCGAGAGTTTGTTTTCCTGGACCAGAATCATCACTGCCGCGGCCGTAAACTGCTTTCCGATCGAACCGGATTGAAAGATTGTCTCCGGCTTGACTGGCACTTGATGTTCGACATTTGCGAGGCCATAGCTCTTTAGAAGAACGATTTTGCCTTTGCGCAGGACTGCGAGAGACACGCCCGGGATCTTGTTCGCAAGCATCTGCTCGTTGACGACGCGATCGATCTTTGCTGCTGCTGCGTGATCTGCTTTGGTGATTCGTTGTCCGGAGGAGACGGTGGCGAGGAAGCAGATCGTAAGACAAGCGACTAAGAGAGTAGGTTT
>DASTVU010000056.1:0-3758 GCA_035758935.1 Pyrinomonadaceae bacterium
GATCTCGCCAGTTAGTGCCGTCACGTTCAACGAGTACAATGTCTTCCTGCGTACCGCGCAGAAGTCTCATCACGAAGCGACTTCCATCTGGCGATAGCTCGGGTCGCACAATTCGATTATCACCGCGCGTGATCGAGAACGGTTCACCAATAATCTTCCCACGCTCTCGATCAAATTTGACGGCCTGAATATTTGCGCGCCGGTCTGTCTGCACATAAATAAGCCGGTTGCCACTCCTTGAAAAATTCAGATGACGATTGAATGTGGCGGGAGTTGATACTGCCTCTGGTTCACCTAAAACCTTTCCAGTCTCTTCGTTAATCGGCACGCGCCAAAAGCTCATGTTGCCGCTGCGATCGCTTGCGAAGTAGAGAAACTTGCCGTCGGGTGACCACACCGGATTCCAATTTGTTGAAGCATCAGTGGTAACGACTTCGATTTCTCCACCCGCTTTCGAAATCGTCGCTATGTCGCTTCGCCCCGAACTCGGAGGATTGAACCAAAACGCGATGCGAGATCCGTTCGGCGACCATGAAGGATGCATGGCATCATTTTGACAAAGCGTCCGTTGAGCACCAGTTTCCACATCTGCAATCAATAGCGAACTCGGATTGATGTTGCGAGTGGAAGGCAAACTATGACCAACTCTGCTGCAAACAATCTCCTTCCCGTCCGGGGACCACGCAGGATGATGACAACGCGGAATAACCGGCCTGACATTCTCACCCGTTGCCTCCATCACGTACACGCCTCCAGGCTCACGGTTGGAGTAGAACGCGATGCGCCTGCCATCCGGAGAGTACGACGCCTCAAACTCGTCCGACGGTGTGTTCGGCGTTAACGACCTTGCATTCTTTCCACCAACACGCTGTAGGAATAGATCAAAATTCCCTTCAGGATCACTCGCAAAAACAAAATCTTCGCCATCGGGAGCGAGCGTCGGAAAGTATTCAGTGCCAGGTTGATTTGTTAACTGAAGGTGCGACGCGCGCGACCAATTGGGAGCAGTCGTTTTGGCGCGCGTGAGATACCAACCGAGTGGAATTGCGGCCCCGATTAGTGTGACAACAACCGCAATGGGCCAGAACCAGGAGCGCCGCACCACTCGCGGAAGTGAACCGGTAGAAGCTCCTGGATTTGAAATCGTCGCGGCGGAGTCAATCATTCGCAGCAGCCGTCGGATGTCAGCGCGAAAATCGGAAGCTGTTTGGTAACGAAGCTCGCGATCCTTCTCCAATACCTTGTTCAGGATCAGATCGACATCGGAAGGTAGCGTCCCGTCAATCGCAGTTGCTGCTTTGGGATCACTCGAGAGAATGGCGTTGATAGTCGCCTGTCGAGTTTCACCTTTAAATGGTTTGCACCTTGTCACGAGTTCATACAGCAAAACGCCGAGACTCCAAACGTCAGTGCGATGATCGACGGCTTCACCACTCGCTTGTTCTGGTGACATGTAAGCCAGCGTGCCCATTGCCACGCCGACTTGAGTACTCAACGCGTCTTCACTTGCCGCAACCTCACTCAACTTCACCAGACCAAAGTCCAGCACTTTCGCGTAACCATCCGGACGTACCATGACGTTCTCAGGCTTGATGTCACGATGGACGATGCCGGCCTGATGAGCTGCCGCAAGTGCTTCTGCAACCTGGGCCACGAATGCGAGACTCTCTCTCAAACCGAGCTTCTCTCGCAAAGAAGACAAAGTTTGTCCCTCGACGAATTCCATCGCGATGAAATGAACACCGTTAGCTTCGCCGACTTCGTAGATCGTCACGAGGTTTGGGTGATTCAACGCTGAGAGTGCACGCGCCTCACGTTTAAAACGTGCTGATCGCTCAGTGTCAGCTACGAAGTGCCACGGAAGGATCTTGAGCGCGACGAGTCGATCCAGTTTGCTATCGCGTGCAAGGTAAACTTCACCCATACCACCTGCGCCCAGGAGTTTTTCTATACGATAGTTCGCGAGCTGCTTGCCTGTAAGTGAAAAGGACGTCGTGAGATTTGAATCCTGGACCAGCGCTTCAGCTGCAACTCTCATCGCTGAGCGTTCCATGAAGTTTGCCGCCTCAGCCTGAGCCTTGAGCAAGCTCAGCACCTCATCGCGCAACGGAGCGTTATCCTTGCTGGCCTCCAAGACAAACGCTTCACGCTGGTCAGGTGGTTGGGCCAGTGCCTGGTCCAATAAGGCGTCAACTTTTTTCCAGAGGTCGGGATCCATCGGCTTAATTTGAGGCAAGCTCGCGATAGAGCCAGGCTTTCGCTTTGTTCCACTCGCGCATGACCGTGATGGGCGCTATCTTCATCACTTCTGCTGTCTCTTCGACACTGAGCCCACCAAAAAAGCGCAACTCAACAATCTGACTCTTGCGTTCGTCAATCGTGGCGAGACTTTTCAGAGCTTCATCGAGCGCCAGGAGATCCGCATCTTTGTCGGTTGTGACGGTCATCGCTTCGTCGAGCGAAATATTGAGCGCGTCGACGTCCTTGTCTACTTTCGGACGTCTTCGTGCGAAATCAACGAGGATGCGGCGCATCATCTGCGCGGCAACGCCGAAGAAGTGTGCACGGTTTTGCCAGCGCACGGCCTTCCAGTCGATTAGTCGCACATAAGCTTCGTTAATGAGCGCCGATGTTTGCAGCAGGTGATCCGGACGCTCTCTGCTCATGTAACGTTTAGCGAGCCGGTAGAGTTCGGCGTGAACGAGCGGCGCAATGCGCCCCAGCGCCTCTTCATCGCCGTTTCCCCAGGCCAACAAAAGTTCGGTGAGTTCGTGAGCCCCAGATTCGTGCATAGAGGGACCTTCGGACCAAGCAGGTGCAAAAAACGGAGTGAATTTACCACATACGGGCTAGAGTAGTTGTGCCTCTTTATGGGTTATTAACTCTTTTGGAGCGATTCTGGACCAAACGAAGAGACTGCAAGTTACAAAACCAAAGGCATTCAGGATTCCGTGAGTCATTGCCATCATTGGAATAGTGAGGATTAACGTATGCGTGGCGAGGCTGTAAGCGTAGAGACTCGCCAACACCATTGCCAAACAACTGGATAGCGCTCCAAAAATTAGGAGTATCTGTCTTTTTGGATGACTAATGGCGGGTCTGACCCAACCAATCGTTAGCACGGCCAGTAATATTAGCCCTGCCGACAGAAGCAGCGTTCCGATCAAACCGAGCAGCGGCGAGAGCGTGATTCCGGCGGCGACGAGTGGCATCGCCGCTACGATTGCGAAGATCGAAAAGGCAAACACTTGCTCTGGGTAATCCCTTAGCGCCAGGACTCTTCCATTCATTCCCGCAATGATTGGTGCGGCAAAGCCTGCAAAGTGAAAGTGGACCACCGTTAAGAGGATGATTGTCTCGCCGTAGCCGAACGGTTGAACGCCAAGACGGTAGACTACGAGCCATCCACCCGCGACCGGCAGATACATCAGACCGGCATCGATGCTCGACTCTGCCAGAGGGAAGAGACCGCCCCGTGAGATCAGTCGTGACACACCATACAGCGCGATCACGATATTAACGATTAGCCAGCCGCTAGCAACCGCTGCCGCGGTCACGCCCTTTTCAAGAAAGAATGAGACAACAGTGAGTGTGGCTGCGGTTGGCTGTAGTGCTACAGCGATGTTGTATAACCAGAAAGTGACGTTGCGATCAGGCGGTGGGACGAGTGAAAGGCCCAGGGGCACGACGACCAGTATGGCAAAGAGAACGACCTTGTGAATCAACTCGGTCGAAGCGGAGTCTGCCGTGGTGCCAAG
>DASTVU010000057.1:0-2578 GCA_035758935.1 Pyrinomonadaceae bacterium
TTCGCTGATTCATCCCGCGTGACTGCTGATTGCGTGTTGCTTTCTGAAACTGTGTTGACGAAGCGAGTAGGAGTAGGCTTCTCTTCCGCGCTTTCAGGTGCGGCTTTCGCCAACACCTCACGCACGAGCGCGCGCACTCGATCGCGGGCTGAATCATCCCCCATCAAACGTTCCTCAGATCCAGCAAACGCGTTTTGACGGATGCCAGTTTTCCAGCGCGGAATGTGAAATCGACACGGCCCACATAGATGCCGCTCTTGCCTACCTGAAATATCGTCGTCTTGGCGCCACACGGTTGAGTTTGAGTGACGGCCTCTCTCATGAACGTGTGCGTATGGCCGCTGGCGATGAAATCGATTCCATCAACCTGTGCCGCCACCATCGAATCGCCTCGTTTTCCGTCTTCGTAATAACCCAGATGCGACATGCCGACGACGAGGTCGCAACGTTCTTCCTCGCGGAGCTTCTTCACGACGTCGCGAGCAGCAACAACCGGATCAATGTAAGTCACGCCTTTGAAGTTGTCGGGCGTGATCAATCCAACGGGGCTAACACCTAACCCAAACAGCCCAATCTTAATCCCCCCGACTGTTTTGACGACGTAACGCTTGACCTTCTGTTCCAGCACTGTTCCTTTTACGTCGTAGTTCGCGGACACCACATCGAAGTTTGCAAACTTCAGTGCCGCCGCAAGTGCGTCCACGCCATTATCGAACTCGTGATTGCCGAGTGTACCTACGTCGTAACCAATCGCCGACATCGCTTTGTACTCAACTTCGCCTCTGTAGAAGTTGAAGTAAGGTGTTCCCTGGAGAACATCGCCGGCATCGACGAGCAACGTGTTGGGATTTTCTTTCCGAACTCTTTTGACGACCGTTGCCCGGCGGGCAACTCCACCCTTGCGGGCGTTCGCATCATTCGCGGGTAACGGATCGATCTGCGAGTGGGTGTCGTTAGTGTGAAGGATGGTGATAACGGTGTCGGCCGCACTTGCGTTCAGCAAATCTCGCGGAAACGCGGCGAAGGTCGCGCCAAAGGCAGCGGACGTGGTTAAGAATGTGCGTCGATTTATCATCGTGGGGCCTCGGTATTCTTTGGCCCTGGGCCAACCTGTACAAAACGATTATCGACGACACTGCGTACTGGTCGTCCCGCCGCAGTTTCAGACTTGATGTAGTTTATAACGGCATCGCGCAGGGTGAGATTCAGCGGCCTCGCGTTCTTTGTTTCCTGAAGGAGCATGTAGGCGCCGCTATTGAGCCGCATCAGGTAATCGATCGTGAGGATCGTGTACGTCTGATTCGGATCGATCTCATACTCTTTGCCATTCTCGTCAACAAGTTTGGCGCTGATGTATTCGGGACGGTCTCGCTCGTTCCACTTAAACTGAATACGCGCGCCCGATTGTGCATCGCGCGTCACGACCCGCAGTATCTCCGCGAGTTGAACACCAGTAACGTCTATAGCAACGAGCGCGTTTTCAAAAGGCAGCAATTCGAAGATATCGCTAGCACGCAGTTCACCGGCGCCAATTTCATTTTTGCGCAGGCCACCATTATTCACCATGGCCAGCACGATGGGCTTTCCGAGTTTCGCTCTACCCTGCGCCCTGATCGCGTCGGTGACAAAGTTTCCCAGCGTGCCGCCGCCGACACCAGTCTTGCTGAGTCCGCCTTCCAGTCGTCCGATTACTTTGCTCAGCTCGCGAACCTTCTCGCTGTAAGGTGCGATGATCTTCAGAACCTCCGGATCGTCTGGAACAGTCGAATCGACGGATAACAGTCGTGCACGCGGCTGCGTAGTGCCAGGCTTCGCTGGAGCTGGCTTCGCCGGACAAGGTTCAATCGCCGCCCCCTGCCCAAAGACAGGGACAGCAAGAACCGTCAGAGCAATAACGCACAGAAATATCTTGATAGGTTTGTTAATCATTTGACCTGAAGGAAGAGCTTGCATAGTATGTCGCACCACGCAGCACCAAATCAATCAATCTGTGTAATCTGTGGACAAAAAGGAGAGACGAGTGGCTACTTCTTCAGCGCATTTTTCAGCGGAGGTAAACTCGGAGTTTAATAATCCGAATCTAGCTGTTCATATCACCGAGGAACAAATCCGCGACCGGATAAAAGCCCTGGGCGCAGAGATCACGCGCGATTACGCCGGGCTAAACCCTCTCTTGATAGGCGTTCTGAAAGGCGCGTGCTTTTTTCTGAGCGATCTACTGCGCGCGATCGACACGCGTGTAAGCATCGAGTTCATGGCGATTTCGAGTTATGGATCCTCGACGCGAACATCAGGCGAAGTCCGCATTATGAAGGATCTCGACGTCGCGATTGAAGGGCGCCACATTCTCGTCGTCGAAGACATCGTTGACACAGGACTGACGCTCTCATATCTGCTCGCGAACCTCGCGTCACGCGGAGCAGCGAGCGTGAAACTCGCGGCACTGCTCGACAAACACGAGCGCCGCCAGAAGGAAGTGAAGATCGATTATCTCGGGTTTCAGATTCCGGATGAGTTTGTCGTTGGTTATGGTTTGGACTTTGCGGAACGGTATCGCAACTTGCCGTTCATTGGTGTG
>DASTVU010000058.1:0-5495 GCA_035758935.1 Pyrinomonadaceae bacterium
ACAGGTGCTGCTCTACTATGCATTGTTCCTGGCGATCGATTGGGTCACTGCTTGCTTTGCGTTTTTGATGGAGCGACGCGAACGATGGAGTCTGTTGTGGTGGTTGTTCTTGCAGCGGTTCTGCTACCGGCAGGTGATGTATTACGTGATGATCAAGTCAGTGGCGATGGCGATTCGTGGGCCGGTTGTTGGTTGGGGCAAGCTCGAGCGAAAAGCGACTGCTGAGGCTGGGCCATGAATTTAGCCACGGATAAACGCAGATCTGCGCGGATCTGCGTTGTTTTCTTTGTCCTCGTTCTCCTCGCGCTCAGCTTCCGCCTCTTCATTGCTCTCCGATTAGCGAACGACGAACCCGACGACGGCAGAGTTTATTCACAGATCGCGCGTAACGTGATCGAGCAGCACGTTTATTCTCACGACACGCAACCACCTTACGCACCCTCGATAATTCGTCTTCCCGGTTATCCACTCTTCCTTGTGGGCATCTATAAGATCTTTGGGACAGGCAATAACACTGCGGTGCGTATGGTCCAGGCTGTGATCGACACGGCTACTTGCGTGTTGATTGCGTTGATTGTCTTCGAATGGGCCATCACGGAAGAGCACAGACACCGCGCGGCTCTGATAGCCCTCGGTCTCGCCGCCGTCTGTCCATTCACCGCCATTTACGTCGCAACGATTCTCACCGAAGTGCTCACAAATTTCCTGGCGGTGGCGATGGTCTTGGCTACGACATTAGCTTTCAAAGCCAAGACACGGAAACAAGCTTTGTCTTGGTGGTGCGTGGCTGGTCTATTCGCCGGCCTCGCGGTGTTGTTTCGGCCAGACGCCGGTCTCTTCGCCGCTGCGATCGGCAGTACGTTGATTCTTTCCGCGCTTCCGTCTCTGCGCCGCGTGCGTGAGGCTATTATTTACGCCGCAATCTTTTCCTTCGTTTTCTGCCTCGTGCTCATTCCCTGGACGATTCGCAATCGACGAGTATTTCACGTCTTTCAGCCGCTCGCACCGGCGCATGCCGAAATGCCAGGTGAGTTTGTCCCGCGTGGCTATTTGCTCTGGGTACGGACGTGGCTTGACGACAGTCGGTACGTTGGCCCGGCGCTCTGGGCGTTGGATATGAGACCGATGCGAACGAGTGATTTTCCTGACAGCGCATTCGACTCGGACGAAGAACGCGAGCGCGTGGCTGCGCTGCTCAATAAGTACAATCATCCCGATGATGAGGAAAGCGCGGAGGAACAAGCTTCCGTAGATGACGAAGAAGAATCAAACGAGGACGAGCAGACCGCGCAACCTGACGAAACCAACGTCGAGATGACACCTGCGATCGACGCCGGCTTCGCGCAAATCGGACAAGAAAGAGTCGCGCACTCTCGTCTTCGTTACTACGTTGTTCTGCCACTCAAGCGAGCGGCAACACTCTGGTTCGACACGCATTCGCAGTACTACCCATTCAACGGCGAACTACTGCCCCTCGCAGATCTCGATTACGACATTCACCAGCAATACTGGCTGCCGCTGTTCACCGCGTTGACCTGGATTTACACGTTGCTTGGTGTGATTGGAGGCTGGTTGCTCTGGCGGTCGCGCGATCAAAACGCGCGACGATGGCTGTTACTCGCTGCGCTCCTGATCTTTCTGCGTCTCGGTTTCTTCGCGACGCTCGAAAACCCTGAGCCACGTTACACAGTCGAACTCTTCCCGTTTCTGATCATTCTCGCTGGAGCAGGCATGGCTGCATTCAGGGCGTCGGGGAGGGCGACGCAGCCGGACGCTGCTCTGACGGCGGAATAGCTGCGGGATTCGGCGTGTCAGGCGACGAATGCAGGTGAATCGCTTTCCACGCCGCGCCGACGCGTTTGAACACCAGCGTCATTCGTCCCGACGCTGTTTCCGGAACGCCCTTGTATTCCTGCGATTGCGTCCACAGGCAAGTCACAACCGCTCCGCTTGGTCCCAACATCGTTATAGAAACATCGCGCACGTCGAGTTTCACATCCTTGATTTCCGGATATGACGATTCGCGGTTCTTCTTGACCTGTTCCCAACCCTTAGTGACGGTGCCGTTGTAGTTGAACATGTTAAGACGCCGATCGTTCCAGTAAATTCCGGTAACGGCGTTGACGTCCGCGTGACGAATTCCTTCGATCAATTCGTTGAATGCAGCATTTACACCCTCGGCGCCCGGCGCCGCGGCCGATGCAGTGGGTTTCTTAGCTGCTGCTGGTTTTGGTGCAGGAGCGGCTTTCTCCGCTTGAGCAGCGGGTGTTGGCTTCGCGCGATTTGTATTCGTCGAGCGAGGTCGCTCGGTAGTCGAGGAGTTTGAATTTTGAGCGACAACAACTCCGCAAGTTAACGCCAAGACAAAAACTAAACTCATTCCTCTAACCATCAGTAACTCCTCCCAAAATCTGTGTAATCTGTGGATTACCACGGCACGCCGCTTCGTAGTCGTATCACAGATTGGTCGCGACCGAGCACGTCGAAAATTTCAAACATTGATGGACCAACAGCCTGTCCGGTTAGCATCGTACGCGCCCCATTGATCAGCAATCCCGCTTTCACACCTGTTTCCTCAGCATACGCACGCAACGCTGCTTCTGAATTCTCAATGTTGAACGGCTCTACATTTTCCAACTTGTCAGCGAGACCAGTCAGCAACTCTCGCAACCGCGGTTCCTTGCGCAGATTCTTGTTGACTGCGGCCTCGTCGAAATCAAAGTCGTCGGAGAAATATGCGCGTCCCTGTCCGGAGAAATCTTTCAATGTAAAGTAGCGCTGCCGGATCAAATCCACTGTCTTGAGCAGCCACTCACGAGCGTCGTCATCATACTCCTCACGCCAGAGTTTGTTTGCACGCAGCTCGGTTTTGAGCATTGGCAACAACTCGTCGAGCGGCATCGTGCGAATGTACTCCGCATTCATCCAGAGCGCTTTGTCATCGGTCCAGCGTCGCGGATCGTTGTCGTGGAAGTTGAAAATCGCATTCGCGCGATTGATGCCTTCGAGAGAGAAGTACTCGACCAGCTCTTCTTTGCTCAGCACTTCTTTCCCCTCCGGAGGTGACCAGCCAAGGAGTGCAAGGAAGTTGCGAAATGCGGCCGGAACAAAACCGCGATCGCGATAAGTTGTCAGCGAAACAACCTCGCCGTGTTTGCGTTTGGAGAGCTTGCCTTTGTTCGGCGCGAGTATCAGCGGCAGGTGCGCAAACTGCGGCACCGGAGCTTCCAGCGCCTCGTACAGAAGGATCTGCTTGTGTGTGTTTGTCAGATGGTCCTGTCCGCGAATCACGTGCGTGATGCCCATCGAGATGTCGTCGATCACGACTGACAGGTTATAGAGGGGATGACCATCAGAACGAAGCAGTACGAGATCCTCGATCTCGGCGTGACTCCGCTCCTGCGTTCCGTAAACGATGTCGTCAAAGCGCGTCTGACCTTCATTTGCAACTTTCAAACGCACGGCGAACGGTTCACCCGCCGCAGCTCGTCGGTCTGACTCTTCCTTTGGCAAGTCGCGGAACGGATTACTTCGCTGGTCCACTCCTTCAAGTGTCTGCGCGCGTGCACGCTCAGAAATGTCTTCCTTTACAGTCTTATCTGCGCGTTGTTCCTTTGGTGTGAAGTCGCGATACGCCTTGCCTTCTTCCAGCAGACGATTGGCGGCAGCGCGATGTGCAGGCGCGTTGGCAGACTGGTAAACGAGGTCTTCGTCGTAATCGAGTCCCAGCCACTCGAGACCCTCGATGATCGAGCGCGTTGATTCGTCAGTTGAACGCTGCAGGTCGGTGTCTTCGATGCGCAGCAGGAACTTGCCGCCAGTCTTCCGCGCGTAAAGCCAATTGAAGAGAGCGGAACGGGCGGCGCCGATGTGGAGATACCCAGTTGGGGATGGTGCGAAGCGAACTCTAACGGACATGTTGAATCTTTACGCAAAAAGAAGCACAAAAGTCACAAAAGAACTAGCGCAAGTCTATTGTGCTTTTTGTGCTTCTTTGTGGCTTAAAATCTGGCGGAGATGACAGGATTCGAACCTGTGAAGGGCTTTTGACCCTTAACGGTTTAGCAAACCGCCGCCTTCAGCCACTCGGCCACATCTCCGTGCCTACTCAGGCGAAAACCAATTCTAGTCGCGAGACGCGGATTGTCAAGGCGCTAGTTCGGATAGGTCCTATTTGAGATAAGATTGGCGAATGCCATCACGCCGGCAGTTTCTTACCGGTCTAATTACGGCGCCGCTCGTTGCCGTTTCAGCTACCGCTGCTTACTCGCGTTTGATCGAGCCTTACAACTATCTGGTCTCTGAAACTGACATCCTCATTCGCGATTTGCCGCCGGCATTTGAAGGCTTTCGCATCACTCAACTCACCGATATCCATCACAGTCGCATTCTTGGTTTGAACGAAGTGCGACGGGTTGTGGATCTTGCACAACAAAGCAAGCCCGACATGTTTGTCCTCACCGGTGACTACAGCACGACCTATCGCCGTTACATCGAGCCGTGCGCTGAAGCTCTGGGCGCACTAAATGCGCCGGAAGGTGTTTGGGCCGTGCTCGGTAATCACGACCACTACACCGATCCGGAATTAACCACGCGCGCGCTGCAACGTCATCACATCGCGGTAATGAATAATGCGCATACAACTCTTCAGCGCGGTTCTGATGCGATTCAGTTATCAGGGATTGACGATTGGACCTGGAACGCCGTCGATTGGCAGCGTGCTTTCTCAGGTTTGAAGACCAGCAAGCCTACGATCTTGCTGTCGCACCAACCAACAGTCCTCGATTTTGAGCAGACTAAGAACGTGTCGCTCATCCTCAGTGGACACACGCACGGTGGTCAACTTAATTTTCCGTTCCTCGGTGCTCCCGCACGTTTCGCAACCGCCGATTTGAAGTATGCGCGCGGATTGTTTCGACGCGGGGACACACAGCTTTACGTTTCAACTGGGACAGGCGTTATTGGTTTGCCGCTGCGGTTTGGTGTGCGTCCGGAGATTGCGGTGCTGCGTTTACGGCGTGCCTTGACATGACATTCTCGAGGCGGGCTTTGTCACTTTGCATCTGCGGCTCGTTTGCCAGTCTCGCGCGCAACTCGCTGAAGATTCTGGCTAGGTGGGTATCGGATGGTTGAGTCAGGCGATAGTGAGTCCACTTGCCGTCGCGGCGTGCGGCGACGAGCCCGGCGCGGCGGAGATACGCGAGGTGCCTCGAAATCTTTGGCTGATTGGTCCTGAGAACTTCAACGCAGGAGCAGACACACAGTTCATCGTCGCCCAGCAGATGTATGAGACGCAGGCGAGTGTTGTCGGCCAGTGCTCTGAATAGTAGTTCCAGCTCCATTGCCGGAATTTACGATGTTCGTGGTGCATCAGTTCATTTTTGGCTAAGCGTATTGTCCAACCGAGGGCGGCCACGGAGGGCCGCCCCTACAGTACGTACCGCATCGCACGGGTGCCTGGTCAGTTCGGGCGCTGTAGCGCGTACTGTAGGGGC
>DASTVU010000059.1:0-22189 GCA_035758935.1 Pyrinomonadaceae bacterium
TACTACGCCGACCACTAAGGGTGAAGTATTCAGAAGCGCTGCGATTTCCTTGTTGTCAAAACCTTCGTAATAACGGAGAACGAACATCTCGCCGGCAGTTTTCCCGAGACGTGATACTGCTTCCCGAACCAACGCCTGAAGCTCCCGATCAGCGTGAACTGCCTCGGGACTCTTGTAACTACCCACTACTGAATCCATTTCGCCTTCGTCGAGGGCCACGGCTTTAGAGCGGGTGCGACTTCGCAGCAGGTCGAGCGAGGCATTTATGGCTGCGCGGGAAAGATAAGCCTCCGGATTTCCTGACCAATCGTAGTCATCCTGGCCTTTGACGAGTCGCAGGAAGACTGTCTGGAGGACATCTTCCGCGTCGGCGACGCTGCCCGTAATTCGCTGTGCCGTCCGAAAAACTCGGCCATGGTGTGCCTGGAACAGCGTTTCCAGCTCGCTGGCGGGTTCGTTTTTCACTAATCGCAAGGGTTTAAGTGCTGCCTGCAAGGGTGTCTCCTTCGTCTACACCTGATAGACGAGGAGGTTTAGGGATTATTAACACCCTTGCGTGCAAATTATTGGAAGTTTATTAGGAAATCGCCGGAACGGCGATAGTTAATTTCAAGCCACCCGCTTCAGGGGACGTGCCTGGAGCTTTCTTATCGTCTGATTCTTTGGATCGACGATGTAACCGGCTGTCTCCAAAGCAATTACACCAAGAAGCGGCTCGCTGTCATCCGGGCCAAACATAATACGTGTGGGAACTACTTCCCCCATGAATTCAAGCTCGGCCGAGCCGTACTCGTACTCTACAAGCTCCCCACTGGCAAGTTCATATATCTCCTTACCAAGTGGTTGAATACCAAGTTTCTTGAGCGCAGATGCTGGAGCCATGGTGTCCATACTGCCCGTATCAACGAGGAAGTCTGCCTCGTATGTATCTTGAGAGTGTGACTTAAATAGACGAACGACAACATGTGTGAGGCCCATCTTGAGTTCTCCTTGAGGTTTTAGTTTGAGTGTCATGGTCGTGATACTAATCCATCCGCAGTTGGGAGTAAAGCGAGTCGAGTTTGATTTTCGCTTCAGCTGCTGCCGGTGAATGCGGATAGCGACGGATTAGTTCGCGCCAGGCAGCGCCGTCGTAATGGAAGCGTTTTGTAGACTGATCGAAGACGAATGTTATTCCCTGCCGGTTGTAACGATCGAGGCCGGTGTAATTGAGGAAATAGCTGAACTCCGGTGCCTCGCCACGTTCTTGCTTCAATCGACGAGCGGCATCGTTGGATATTTTTGCGGCGAGTTCCTCAGCAGTATTGCCGAATAACAATAGAACCGCCGGACGTAGGCGCGAACGCGGAAAGTGATTGAGAAAGATTCGGGCTCGTGCGATGCGATCGAAGCCTTGAGAGCGCTCGATCAGCGTGAGTAAACGTTGATCGTCGCCTTGACGGGACGGGGAAACAACAGCTTCGCATTGAATCCAACCATGGGTGCGGCTTGAGACATTCACCAAGAAGAATGAAATTCCATCGGCGTTCGTCTTCATCGATCTGACAGCCAACAAGCGTCCACGACTCAAACGCCGCACAAGTCTGCCATTGAGCTGCGGCGTCGCCCGTAACGCCGAGAGACGTTCATCGACAACTATCGCGAGACGTCCACCAGCCGGTGGCTTTCTTTGCTGCGCGAGAATTGAGATTGAATTGAGAAGAAGCAGAAAGAGACAAAGCGTGAGCTTGTGAGGAAGCATAATATTCTCCAATCGTGAGGTTTTTAATTCGTATTTGGTCCCATAGGACCTTATACCGCGGCTATTCTCTCTTTAAACGCCGCATGATGAAAATGGCAAATCGCAACTGCGAGCGCATCTGCAGCATCATGTGGCGAAGGCACGATCTTCAACGACAGCAGCAACCGTACCATCTCCTGCACCTGATGTTTCTCAGCATTACCATAACCAACCACCGTTTGCTTAATCAGCCGCGGTGAATACTCGCAAATCTCAAGCCCGGCACGTTCCGCCACCAGCAACGCCACACCACGCACCTGCCCGAGTTTCATACTCACCTTGACGTTTGTCGCGAGGAAAGCGTCTTCGAGTGCACAAGCATCAGGCCGATGCTCGGCGATCACTTCCTCCAACCCGTTACACATCTTCAAGAGTCGCGTCGAAAACTTCAGACTCGACGATGCGCGAATTGCACCAAACGCAACGAGTGAATAACGTCGTCCGTCACCTTCGACAACTCCCCACCCAGTTGTCTGGCTTCCTGGATCAATTCCTAAAACGCGCATCGCGCAAAGTATACTACACGTGGATCTTAGTGCTTTGTACTTTGTGATTTGCGGGATTTTGCTAAAAGCAAAGTACACGAAGTACCAAGTCCTAAGCACAAAATGATATTCTGCAACTTCCCCCTTAAGCCCCCTGCTTTGTTGTGTAAACAAAATGCCCAAACGCACACTCCATGAGTGAGTTATTCGAATCGCTGTCTGCTTTATTACGCAAACCTACAGGTGATGCGGATGAGAAACCGTTTCAGGCGGAGTTTTTCAGTGTCGAACGTCTCGAGCAATACGCCCAAACTCTCGCCGCCGAACACAAAACCGTTACTCGAAAAGGTCGCGCGCAACTCTTGCCACGCCTCGAAGACAACGGACGGAAACTCGAAGCCGCCTACAAACTGCTCGTCGAGGCACTTCGCCAGGGCCACGCCATCTCGCCCGCGGCTGAATGGCTGGTCGACAACTACCACATCGTCGAAGAGCAACTGCGCGAAATTCGTCAGGACCTGCCCAAGAGCTACTACCACGAACTTCCCAAACTCGCGGACGGCGAATTAGAAGGTTACCCACGAATTTATTCAGTCGCCCTCGCGCTCATCGCGCACACCGACTCCCGTCTCGATACACAAACACTCCAAAGATTTATCGCTGCTTACCAAACCGTCCGGCCGCTCTCAATTGGTGAGTTGTGGGCAGTCGCGATCACGCTACGCCTGGCTCTCGTCGAGAATCTTCGCCGGCTCGCGATCACGATTGCCCGTGCTCGCGCTCGACGCGATGAGGCAGACAAGCTCGCCGATAAACTGCTCGAGATAGCTTCGCTTCAGCCTACCGGCGTCATGACGTTTCTGAATGAGCGGGTCGGAAAACGCGAAGACTTACCACACCCATTCCTCGTCCAACTGGTACAAAGACTTCGTGAACAGGACCCGTCCGTCATGCCGGTGATGGACTGGATCGAAAAACTGCTGGTGCGGCAAGACACAAGCGTTGAACAGATCATTCACCTCGAACACCAGCGACAAGCAGCGGCGCAGGTTACCGTTGGAAACATCATTACCAGCATGCGTCTGCTCTCGACGCTCGACTGGAACGACTTTTTCGAAAAAGTCAGTTTGATCGAACCGTTGTTGGGCAAGGATCCCGCCGGTGTCTATTCGCGGATGGAGTTTGCTTCACGCGATCGCTATCGCCACGTAATCGAACGCATCAGCAAACGCACCCGTGCGCATGAACTAAAAATCGCGCAGGCAGCAATAGATCTCGCGGTTCAGGCAGACGAAACTGCACGCGCGCAAAGACATGTCGGCTATTACCTCATCGACGATGGCCTGAGCCAGCTCGAATCGAGTTTCAGTTATCAACCGCGTCCCACTGAACGATTGCGTCGGTTTTTGCTACGCCACTCCACAGCCACATATATCGCCACGCTCACACTAATGACGTTGCTGATCATGGGCCTGCTGCTCTATGTCATGTATCGCCACGGAGTTGGCTGGCCGTTTCTGATCTTTACGGCACTACTGGCACTGATCCCTGCGAGCGATCTGGCAGTTACAGTTCTCAATTGGGATTTGACTCACTTTTTTCCGCCGCGTTTGCTGCCGCGAATGGACACCGCCGATGGCATTCCGGAAGATGCGGCGACCTTTGTCGTTGTGCCAACGATTTTCCTGCACGAATCGCAGGTTCATGAACTGGTGGAACGACTCCAGGTCCATTACCTCGCGAATCAGGACGATCATGTTTACTTTGCTTTGTTGAGCGACTTCCCTGATGCCGCCACAGAAGAAACACCGACAGACTCAAATCTCCTCGCGATCGCACAAAGCGGTATCGATGCTCTAAATCGTCGACACGGTAATGAACGCTTTCACCTCTTTCACAGAAGACGACAGTGGAACGAAGGCGAAGGCAAATGGATGGGCTGGGAGCGCAAGCGTGGGAAACTGGAAGAGTTTAATCGCCTGCTTCGCGGCGCGCCAGATACAAGCTTTCTTGTCCGTACTGCGGATGACGAGCTGCTGAGGTCGATTCGTTATGTGATCACACTCGACTCTGATACTCAGCTTCCACGCGACGTGGCGCGCAGGCTCATCGGCGCTGCAATTCACCCGCTAAATCAACCCACTATCGACGCGGCGACGAACCGCGTGACTGACGGCTACGGCATTTTGCAACCGCGCGTCAGCATCTCGCTTGCCAGCGCTTCGCGTTCGAAGTTTGTGCAGGTCTTTTCCGGTTACACCGGCATCGATCCCTACACAACGGCAGTCTCCGACGTGTATCAGGACTTTTTCGGCGATGGAAACTTCACGGGCAAGGGTTTGTACGAGGTTGACGCCTTCCAACGAACGCTCGAAAACCGTGTGCCTGCTAATGCGTTGCTTAGTCACGATCTGTTCGAGTCGTTGTTCGCACGCGCTGCGTTAACAACTGACATCGAACTTCTCGACGACTATCCGGCGTCGTACGAAGCTTACGCGAAGCGAGCACATCGTTGGACACGCGGCGACTGGCAAATCATCCGTTGGCTTTTTCGAAGAGTTCCCGATGGCGAACGGCGCAAGGTTCGCAACGTGCTTCCGGTAATGGCGCGCTGGAAGATTCTCGATAATCTGCGGCGCAGCCTTGTTGCACTTTCATTGTTTCTCTGGCTCGTTGCTTCGTGTGCGCTCTTTCCCGGTTCGACTTTGCTCTGGTCTCTCTTCGTTTTTCTGGTGATTGCATTCCCTGTTTACCTGCACGTGGCCACGGGCCTCCTGATTCATCCGCGCGGGATTCCATGGACCAGCCATTTCTGGAGTCTCTGGGGCAACTTCCGCACCAACACCGCACAGATCGCGCTCTCGTTTGTTTTTCTTCCGCATCAGGCCTGGCTGATGTGCGACGCAATCGTGCGCGCTTTGTACCGGCAGCTAATTTCTCGCCGCAAACTACTCGAGTGGGTATCAGCAGCTGAAGCGGAAAGAACTTTACGAAACGACCTCGGATCATTTGTGCGGTTCATGCTTCCTGCTTTGATGCTGACGTTGGTTGCGCTCGGCCTCACTATCAGTCTGAAACCGGCAGGATTGCCGGTGATGGGCACGCTCTCTGTCGTCTGGATGCTTTCTCCGTTTATCGCTTACCTCGTGAGCAAACCGAGACCGGCCGAACGAAAGCTGTTGAGCGCCGACGATGCTGCGTTTGTGCGCGTCATCGCCCGGCGCACATGGCGCTTCTTCGAGACTTTTGTGGGCGCTGAAGACAACTGGCTACCCCCGGACAACTTTCAGGAAGATCCAAAACCGGTTATCGCGCATCGTACGTCGCCCACGAATATCGGACTGCTGTTACTCGCCACCTGTTCCGCTCGCGACCTCGGTTATATCGGCGCCCTCGAACTCGTCGAACGGCTGGAACTAACGTTCTCAACCCTGCCCCAGCTAAGCCGCCTGCACGGCCATTTTTTCAACTGGTACGACACCAAAACTCTGGAACCTCTGATGCCGCAATACATTTCAACCGTCGACAGCGGCAACCTCGCTGGGCATCTGGTCGCTGTGAAACAGGCCTGCATCGAGTTTCCCGACAACAGTCTCTTTGATTCGTGCGTGATCGAGGGATTGAACGACACGATTGGTTCAGTAGCCAATGAAGCGAGCAGTTTGGGCAGCTTTCGCCAGCGTACTGAGGTGGTAACCGTCAGACAGTTAGAAGACGAGATGGCTGCCTGTCACAAACTGCTTCAGGTCCAACCCGACAACAAGCTTTCGTCATGGGTTGTGTTGTTTGATTCACTCGGTCGTCGCGCCTCTGAAATCGAGGACATCGTCAATGCGCTCGCTCACGAACATGGAGAAGTCAGTTTCAAAGAGTTGCGCTGGTGGGTCGGGGCGTTGACGCATCAAGTCAAAGCCCGCCTCAGAGATGTGGAAACCATCACGAGCTGGAGTCGGCTGCTGCCTCTGATTGATGAGGACACAGTTGAGTCAAACAAGGAGTGGGCGTCGATCGTCAATCTCCTGCAACATGTGCCGACGCTCGCGGAAGTGCCGCAACTCTGCGACAGAGCTCTGGTCCAACTTGCAGCTATGCAAAACCATGCCTCACCAACTCTGGAACAAATAGCAGCACGACTGACCAAAGCACTCGAACAATCCGCGGGCGCTGCGTCGGACATGTTGTCGCGGCTCAGTCGTCTCGCACGCCGTTG
Source organism: Pyrinomonadaceae bacterium (assembly GCA_035758935.1). Classification (GTDB taxonomy): domain Bacteria; phylum Acidobacteriota; class Blastocatellia; order Pyrinomonadales; family Pyrinomonadaceae; genus PSRF01. The sequence goes on from DASTVU010000059.1 coordinate 6,476, forward strand.
CGACCAGATCGTCGAAGAGATGGATTTCTCATTTCTCTTCGACGTCGAACGCAAACTGTTTCCGATTGGCTACAACGTTACCGCGTCGCGTGTCGACGACTCTTATTACGATCTACTTGCCTCCGAAGCACGCCTGGCAAGTTTTGTCGGCATCGCGAAGGGAGATGTTCCTCAACAACATTGGTTTCGCATGGGCCGCGCGCTCACGAAGGTCGATGGGAGACGCGCGCTGATCTCGTGGACTGGAACGATGTTCGAGTATCTAATGCCACTCCTCGTGATGCGTAACTATCAGGCCACGCTGTTGTCGGAAACTTATCGAACAATTGTTGAAAGGCAGATCGAGTATGGTCTGGAACGTGGTGTGCCGTGGGGAATTTCTGAAGCCGCCTACAACGTGCGCGATCTTCATCTTAACTATCAATATGGCCCATTCGGTGTACCGGGACTCGGTCTGAAACGCGGACTCATCGAAGATCTGGTTGTCGCTCCTTACGCAACAATACTGGCCGCGGAAGTCGATCCAGTATCTGCGCTTGCCAATTTGCGCCGGTTACAAAGAGAGGGTGCGCTTGGACCATACGGTTTTTACGAGTCGATCGACTACACAATTGAGCGTCTGCCAGAAGGTCAGAAGTCAGTACTCATTCGAGCCTTCATGACGCATCACCAGGGAATGAGCCTCGTCGCACTCGCCAACATCCTTCAGGAAGATCGGGTCCAGAAACGTTTTCATTCCGATCCCACGGTTCAGGCCACCGAATTATTGCTCCAGGAACGAATACCAGTCGGCGTACCTGCTGCGCATCCACGCGCCGAAGAGGTGTTGACCGGACGCGTTGCCCAGGCAATGCCCGGAATGATCACACGTGTTTACGAATCGGCGGACTTCGGAACACCACGCACGCAGTTGCTTTCGAACGGCGCATACAACGTGATGATAACGACTGCCGGTTCAGGTTACTCACAATGCGAAGAGAACGCAGTCACACGTTGGCGTGAAGATGTCACTCGCGACAACTGGGGCGCCTTCATCTACCTACGCGATGTGCGCAGCGGCGCAGTCTGGTCAGCAGGTCATCAGCCCGTGCGGCAAAAAGCGCAGTCGTATCACGTCGCTTTTTCTGAAGACAAAGCAGACTTCCGGCGCATTGATTCCGGCATCGCGACACGCATGGAAGTTGTGGTGTCAGCGGAAGACAACGCAGAAGTTCGGCGTATTTCACTAACGAATCTATCTTCACGCACACGCGAGATCGAATTAACCAGCTATTCAGAGGTCGTTCTTGCAACTCCTGATGCCGACGCAGCACACCAGGCATTCAGTAATCTGTTTATCGAAACTGAATTCGTTTCCGGTGAGAACGCGATCCTCGCGCATCGCCGTCAACGATCTTCTGAAGATAAGCCAATTTGGGGCATACACGTCGTCGTTTCGGAAGGCGACCAGGTCGGCGCCGTTCAGTATGAAACGGACCGCGGCAGGTTTCTAGGACGTGGACGCACTGCGGGCAATCCAATCGCCGTGATGGAAGACCGTCCGCTCTCAAACACAACCGGTGCTGTGCTTGATCCTGTTTTCAGCCTTCGCCGGCGCGTGCGAATTCAACCGAATCAAACGGTGCGGTGCGCGTTCAGCACGGCTGTCGCACGTTCGCGCGAAGAAGCACTCGCGCTGGCCGATAAGTATCACGATCCAAACATCTTCGAACGCGAACTGCGTCTCGCCTGGACCAAAGCTCAGGTCGAGATGAGTCACCTCAAGATCGATGCTGAGGAAGCGCACCTGTTTCAACGTCTCGCTGCGCGCATCGTCTATTCCGATCCGTCGCTGCGTCCGACGCCACACGTTCTCGCCCTTAACACCAAAGCGCAATCAAGTTTGTGGGCCTATGGCATCAGCGGCGATCTGCCGATTGTTGTCGTTCGCATCGATAAGGCCGCCGACATGCGCACAGTGAGGAAGCTCGTGCGCGGGCACGAGTATCTACACTACAAAGGACTCAAGGTTGATCTTGTAATCCTCAACGACTCGCCAACTGACTATCTTCAGTTGCTGCACCAGGAATTGGAAACGATCGTCCGAACCAGTGGTTTGCAGGGACTGCAGGACAAACCCGGTGGAGTTTATCTGCGTCGCTCCGATCAAATGCCTGAAGCTGACCGGATCCTGCTTCACGCTGTGGCCCGAGTAGTGATCGTCGCAGAACGTGGCGCCTTCGAGGATCAGATTGAACGCAAGCGAGTTGAAGAACCGTTGCCACCGCCTTTGGTGCCGCGGTTGCCGTCACAAAGTTATCCTGAATTGACTGTTGCGCCGCCGGACCTAGCCTTCTTCAATGGGCTTGGTGGCTTTCATCAGGGCGGACGTGAATACGTGACGTTGCTGGGCGCCGACCAATGGACACCTGCGCCGTGGGCAAACGTGATCGCCAACGAGAAGGACTTCGGCTTTCAAATCACGGAAACAGGTGGCGGCTGCACCTGGTCGATCAACAGTCGTGAGAATCGTCTTACTCCGTGGTCCAACGATGCAGTGAGTGATACACCAGGCGAAGTGGTTTATCTTCGGGACGAAGATACAGGCACGATCTGGTCTGCGACACCTCTGCCGATTCGTGACCGCGAGCCCTACATTATCAGGCACGGTCAGGGCTACAGTGTCTTTGAACATACCAGTCATGGCATCTCGCAGGAGTTACTGGTCTTTGTGCCGCTCGATGCTCCCGTAAAAATCTCGTTACTTCGTTTGCGCAATCGCACGGCGAGAAAACGAAGATTAACTGTGACTAATTACAACGAACTGGTGCTCGGCGTATTGAGATCTTCCTCGGCGCCTTACATCATTACTGAGATCGACGCGCCCGCCTCGACTATCTTTGCCCGCAATCCGTTCAATAACGAGTTCGCAGAACGTGTCGCCTTCGTGGCGACGAGCGAGAGTGTTTTGAGTGCGACATGCGATCGCAAGGAGTTCGTGGGCCGTAACAGTTCGCTTGAAAGTCCAGCGGCGCTGAAACGACTGAATCTCGCAGGAAGAGATGGAGCCGGACTCGATCCGTGCGCGGCGATTCAAACAAGCATCGAACTCGCGCCGAACGAAGCTCGCGAAGTCATCTTCTTAATCGGAGAGGCGGAGTCGAAGACTGCCGCACAGGAAGTCGTCGCAAAGTTTCGACAGGCCGGAACCGTGAACGCTGCGTTTGAAAAAGTGCTGGCACATTGGGACGGAGTTCTCGGTTCGATTGTGGTGCGAACGCCCGATGCGGCGTTGGACACGATGCTCAATCGCTGGCTTTTGTATCAAACGCTTTCGTGTCGCATTTGGGCCCGCACTGCGTTTTATCAGTCCGGCGGCGCGTTCGGTTTTCGCGATCAGTTGCAGGACGTAATGGCGCTTGTTTACAGCCGGCCCGACATTGCACGCCAACAGATCGTGCTCGCCGCTGCACACCAGTTCAAGGAAGGCGACGTGCAACACTGGTGGCATCCGCCAAGTGGCCGCGGCGTGCGCACAAGGATTTCCGACGATCTGATCTGGTTACCGTTTGTTACGTCGTTCTATATCAATGTGACTGGCGACGTTTCCGTGTTGGACGAAACTGTCGCTTTCCTCGATCAGCCTGTACTCAAAGACGACCAGCACGAAATCTACACGCAGCCTCAGGTCTCGGCAGAGTCCGGAACAATCTACGAACACTGTGCGCGCGCGCTCGATCGCAGCTTGGCGACCGGCAAACACGGATTGCCGTTAATGGGGGGCGGCGATTGGAACGACGGCATGAATCGTGTGGGCCATCAGGGTAAAGGCGAAAGCGTTTGGCTCGGTTGGTTCCTTTACACGACGCTGACGTCGTTTGTCCCGCACGTCGACTCACGAAAACAGAAGCTGCGTGGCAATCGTTATCGAAAGCATTTGGAAAATCTGCGCAAGGCACTCGAAGAGAAAGGATGGGACGGCGACTGGTACCGGCGCGCGTATTTCGACGATGGCACGCCGTTGGGTTCGGCACGAAACGAAGAGTGTCGCATCGATTCGATCGCGCAGTCGTGGTCTGTGATCTCCGGCGGGTCTGATCCGTATCGCATGGGACGCGCGATGGCTGCGGTAGAAGAGTATTTGATCCGGCGTGGTGATGGACTCGTGATTCTCTTCACGCCGCCGTTCGACAAGGGCAATCTCGATCCGGGTTATATCAAAGGATACGTTCCCGGAGTCCGCGAAAACGGCGGACAGTACACGCACGCGGCGATCTGGACCATCATCGCTTACTCAATACTCGGCGATGGTGAGCGTGCCGGCGAACTATTTGCGCTGCTCAATCCGATCAATCACTCGTCGACTCGCGCCGGCCTGCACAAGTACAAGGTTGAACCATACGTGGCTGTTGGTGATGTCTATGCAGTGCCGCCGCACAATGGTCGCGGTGGGTGGACGTGGTATACGGGCTCGGCGGGCTGGATGTATCGCGCCGGACTGGAATCGATACTCGGCTTCAAATTGCAGCACGATCGACTCGAGATCAATCCGTGTGTGCCGCGCTGGTGGCGTGATTTCGAGATCACTTACAGACGCGGTCGCGCAGTCTACCGGATCAAGGTTGAGAACCCGGTTGGGGTCAGTCGTGGTGTGGTAATTGTCGAAGTTGACGGCGCAGAGCAGAGCGGAAACTCAATTGCTTTAATCGACGATGAGAAAACGCACAACGTTCGGATTGTGATGGGTGAGCCTCAGATTGCCACGGATAGCACGGATCAGAAAGAATCCGTGTCATCCGCGTAAATCCGTGGCTTAAGCTGCAGCCATATCGGCTTCGCTGATGTCGAAGTTTGCAGAGACCTTCTGAACGTCGTCGTGATCTTCGAGCGCTTCCATCAGTTTCAACATCTGGCGCGCATCGCCGCCCTCCAGTCGCACATAATTTTGCGGGACCATTTCAACTTCGGCGACCTGAGGTTCGATTCCGGCTCCCTTCACGGCATTCAGCACACCATCGAACGCATCCGGTGAGGTAATGATTTCGAAGTTCTGTTCATCGTCACGCAGATCGTCGGCGCCGGCTTCGATCGCGAGTTCAAATAACTCTTCCTCAGACTTCGCGGCCTTATCGACAACGATGTATCCCTTTTTCTCAAACATCCAACCCACTGAACCGGATTCACCGAGGTTGCCGCCGTTCTTCGAAAAGATGTGCCGAATCTCCGCCACCGTGCGATTGCGGTTATCAGTCATCGATTGAATCAGCAACGCCACGCCGCCTGGACCATAACCCTCGTACGTGATCTCTTCGTAATTGACGCCCTCTTCTTCACCCGTGCCACGTCGAATCGCGCGTTCAATCGTGTCATTGGGCATATTGCCGCCCTTCGCGTCGAGGATGGCTTTACGCAGACGCGCGTTAGCGTCTGGATCACCGCCGCCGGAACGCGCCGCCACAGTGATTTCTTTAATAAACTTCGTGAACAGTTTGCCGCGCTTGGCATCGAGCGCGCCTTTCTTGTGTTTAATACTATGCCATTTAGAATGTCCGGACATTTGGGTTTAGATCCTTCTGGATTTGTGGGTTGTCAGGGATGGAAATATATCACAAGACGCGTCACTCCTTGGAGTGCGGTGACTTGTCACCGCTTCGGTAAAAATACCAAAGCGCCAACAAGTTGGCGCACTCCAAGGCGGCGCCCGGTTCTCACTATTTCAACTCGGCGTACTCTTTCCGTGCCTGCACCAGCACCGGAAGGTCTGAATCCGCATCTTTCCACAAAGCAAAGAAATCCTGATACGACTTCCGTGCTGCTGCCGTGTCGCCATTAATCGCCGCAGCGCGTGCGAGACCGAGGTGTGCGAGCGAGTGGGCCGGAGACTGATAGTCTATCGCGGGCCGATCTATGATGGCCTTGAATTCCGCTGCGGCCTCTTTCCCCATACGCTGCCGCAAATAGAGATTTCCTCTCGCATACGTGTTTAAAGTCCCGAGCACGATACCAAAATCATAAGGTCGAACCGATTCCGACAACTGAATCGCCCGAGTAAGATTTCCTCGACTTCTCTCAGCAGCAGAAGCAATGAGTGGCGCCACTATCGAATTGATGAGCGTATTGTTTGGTTGAGTCGCCCGTACTTCATTTAATAACGACTGAGCCTGGCTTTGATCATCGCAAATAGCATAGATAACTGAGGCCAGTGCTAAACTCTGCTGACCACGAGCCAAACCCAGTGCAGTTTTTATGTTCGACTTTGACTCATCACACTTGCCCACGTGTTCAAGATGGGCGGCCATCGCCAGCAGTGCTGGGGCAGCGCCTTCAACCCGATTCTGCGCCTTCATCATTTCAAGTGCGCGCTTTTGCAGCTCGCGAGCTTCTTTGAACTTGCCAAACGATAAAGCTGTGAAACTCTGCAGTATCGTGAACTCTACTTCTTCCGGTTTGCCCTTGGCCCACTGTACTTCGCGATCCATCTTTGCCCGATCACGTCGCATATACCCGAAGAAGTAGTTGTTGACGTGTGCACCCAAATTGTCAGCGTTGATCTTTTGTGCTTCTCGGTCTGCCTGTTCGGCTTCGTCAAGACGTCCGATACCGATAAAGCTGTTTACCTGATTAACTCTGGCACTGATGTTGTTAGGACTGAGCCTTACCGCCTCGAGCGCTTCTTTTAACGCTTCGTCATAACGCCCGATGAGTTGGTAATTAAGTGAAAGATTGTTGTGCGGTATAAAGTCGGTTGGATACAGTCGCGCCCACGTTTGTAGTGTCTCAATAGTCTTGTCGATCTCGCCGGTGATAAACGAGTAATACTTCTCCGTAATATAAAGCTTTTCCCGCTCACTCACGCGATCGCGAAGCTCGTAGGCTTTCTGCACGTACCCCCTTGCTGACTCAATTTGATGGATGTTCCCGTAGTGAACTCCGATCCGTGCGTAAGCCATTGCAAAGGTCGGATCGAGATCAATGGCTCGTTTATACAACGCCAACGATTCGTTTGCTCTCCCCTTGGCACGTTCATCATTGGCCATCGCATAGGCCTTGAGCGCTTCGAGCGAAGAGGTCGTGGCCTGCTCGATATTAACGTCGTACTTCTGAATCGAGCTGAGCGATTCACCAAGTTTCTTTCGCAGATTCGAGGCTGCAGTTCCGAGCGCCGAAAGCACCTTTTCTTTGCTTTCAGCTTCGATCTGTTCACGCGCGATTGAATCGCCTGAGCGCGGATTCATTGCCTCCAGAGTGATCACGTAATGGCTGCCCAGCGTCGCAATCGAGCCAGTCAGCATCGCCTTGATTCCCTGCCGTTCGCATATCTCTCGTCCAACGTCACGCGTAATTCGATCGTCGGGCGAGCGACCCATGAAACGCAGTGTTTCGCGCACGCGATCTTCGGGAAACAAGTTGAGGAAAGGAGTCTGTCCTAGTTGCACTGCTAATGCCTGCTTCAGCGTGCCGTCGAAGACTGGTTCACCAGTCGTATTAACAAAGTCCGTCAGCAGCACTGTGTCTCGCTCGGTTAGTGCCACCGAGTGACGCCGATAGAAATAGAAAGCCGAGGCACTCGCGACAATGAGGAGCAGCGCGACGACCACAGCCGCGATCTTATGACGCTTGATTCCGTTCGCGATGTACTCCGCACTCGAAACATGACTGATTGTCTTTACTTCAGTGGGTATAGCGCGTTCGGGTGTTGTCGACAGCATCTGATCACTGATTTTTGATCGGCTGACGCTATTTGGACCTGCGGAGCGTTCGAGCTCAGTTTCAAACTCCAAACGCTGCTTGAGCCGGCGCAGGTCCGTGATCAACTCCTTAATCGTCTGGTAACGCTCGTCGCGATCTTTTCGCAACGCCTTCATCACGATCCAATCAAGTTCGGCTGGAACATTTGGCGCGAAGCGCGCGAGTGGCGCCGGTTCTTTCTGCGTGATGGCAACAATGACGTCGGTCGACGTTTCTCCTTCGAACGGAGTTCGACCGGCAACCATTTCGTAGATAACAACGCCGAGACTCCAGATGTCGCTGCGTGCGTCGACGGGCTTTCCGCGCGCTTGTTCCGGAGACATGTAGTGCGATGTACCCATCACGACGCCGGCATCAGTCTGAATCAAGACGCGAGTTGAGGCTTCCGCATCCGAAGGAGTCCGGTCGACAGTCTCAGTCAGTTTCGCCAGTCCGAAGTCCAACACCTTCACGTAACCGTTGCGACGGACCATGATGTTGTCGGGTTTGATATCGCGATGGACTATGCCGGCGCTGTGAGCTTCTTCGAGCGCACTGGCAACCTGGACTGCGATGTCGAGAACTTGCGGAATCTCGAGTTGTTGAGCCGCGACCGTGCGACGCAACGTGGAGCCATCGATGAACTCGGTTGCGATGTAATGCCTGCCATCGTCAGTTCCGACTTCATGAATCGTCAGAATGTTTGGGTGATTGAGATTGGAAGCTGCTGAAGCTTCCTGCTCGAAACGGTGCAGTCGATCTCTATTCGTGGTGAATTCCTGACTGAGTACTTTGATCGCAACTTTGCGCCCGAGCTTCATGTCCTCGGCGAGGTACACCACACCCATACCACCGGCGCCGATTTTCTCAAGAATTCTGTAATGGGAGATCTTTTCCGGATCCATCACGACTTGATTCCACCAAGCAGTTCGGCAAGAGCAGACGAATTCACACCTTCGATGCTCACCTGCTTCAAACGACTGTTTTGTCCACTCAAAATGCTCACCGCACTACGTGACACCTTGAACGCCTTTGCCAGCACCTGCGTCAACTCTTTATTCGCTGCGCCCTCAACCGGCGGCGCCGTGACGCGTACACGCAACGAACCATTATGCTCTCCGGCCACTTCGCTTCGCGAAGAACGTGGAACGACCTGCACTTTGAATACGAGTCGCCCATCGCTAACCGAATGCGCTATCAATACGAGTTCTCAACTCAAAAAGTATGAAATGGTGCGCCGCGCAAAAGGGTACCCATAATCGCGGCCTGAAAGAGCCAGAGAATTAGAAGTGCAACAATCGGAGAAATGTCGATCCGCCCGAGCAATGGCACCACTCTTCGTAATGGTCCGAGTAATGGTTCAGTGACATCAATCAGAAAGCGCATGATCCGATTGGAGTAACTAAGCATTGTCCAGGAAAAGATTACACGAATGACGACCAACAACGAGTAGATAGATAGAAAGCCATACAGAATGAAACCAATTACCCAGAAGAAAGCCCCGCTCTGTATGCTCTCCATCACACCGACTATGGTCGTTGCGATAGTTGAGACCAACTGCAAGAGGAAAAAGCCCAGCAGGATTGAGATCAGTATGACTACTAACGGAGCAAACTTCGGATCGACACCAAATCCGCGCAAGCCACCGCGCACGGGCATCACTAACCCGTCGCTGAGTCTTCGAATCGTACGAGAGGTCCACGCAAAAGGATTTAGATCCATCGCGTCAGCGATTAATCGTACGACCATCAGCACGATCACAGCAGCGATGGCTATCTGAACGGCAACGGTTAAGAACCAAAAGGTTCGCGCAATGATGAGCATAATTATTATTGTCTCGGGACGCGTTCGCCGAAGATCGCGGTGCCAATACGCACCATCGTCGCTCCTTCCTGAATCGCGACTTCAAAATCGTGAGTCATACCCATCGAGAGTTCGCCCCTACGACCTCCAAAAGCACCTCGACTCTCGAGTTCATCTCTCAACTCTCGTAATCGACGAAAGAACGGACGGCTTTGTTCCGTGTCATCAAAAAAGGGCGGAAGGGTCATCAACCCGATGAGTTCCAGATGAGTTAATGACCTTAGACCTTCAACCATTTGGGTTAGTTCCGACTCGTCAATACCCGATTTCGTCTCTTCGTGCCCCAGGTCAACCTGTATGAGGACCGGCAACTTCTCGCGTCCCTCTTCGCCACACAGACGGTCGAGTCGCTGGGCCAAATCCGGAGAATCGAGGGAATGAATCACCTCGAAAAGATTGACGGCACGTCTCGCTTTATTCGCCTGAAGGTGCCCGACAAGGTGCCAACGCACGTGCTCACCGCCGATTTCAGCGATCTTTTCTTCCGCTTCCTGTACTCGATTCTCGCCTAAATCGCTGGCTCCGAGTTCTATTAGTGTCCTTATTACAGACGCTGGATGGGTCTTGCTGATGGCAATCAACTTGACCTCTTCGGGTTTGCGGCCACAGGCGTTCGCGGCTGCGGCCATCCGCCCGCGCACCGCCGTAAGTCGCGCTGCCAGTTGTTCTTGCGCCGTCGAAACGTTAGCCATATACGAGAATCATAATAACTCAGTAATTAAAAGGATGGTCTAGCGGCACTGAAATTGATGCTATGGTAGCTCAATTGCGGCCCCAGTACCTCATTGGCCGTTGGTTATTAAGGAGGAACTCATGGAGCGTTTAACTTCGAAGAGTTTATTTGGAATTCTAGTACTGGGTCTGATGCTGTTAGTCGGGTTGTCGTCCGACGCGATGGCCCAGGGACGTGGTCGAGGCAGAGGCAACTCGAATTGGGACAAGAAGTGTGCGAAGTTTGTTAACTGTCATGACGCACGCGATGGACGTTGGGATGGTCGAGGACCGAATCGAGATCGAGATTCCCGTTTCGGCAATATCTTCAGACGCAATCGCCGGGACCGGGATCGGGACTGGGACAGATTTGAGCGTAGACGCCGTGTTCGCGATCGCGATTGGGACAACAGACGTTGGCGCCGCTCGAGGTAAATCGCTTAGCCATCCACAGATTACACCGATTTGTATCTGTGTAATCTGTGGATTCTTGACACCCTTCAGATGCATTCGCATAATGACCTACCCAGCATCTTGCGGATGTGGCGGAACTGGCAGACGCGCAGGTCTCAGAAGCCTGTGATGGTGACATCGTGGAGGTTCAAGTCCTCTCATCCGCACCAAAAACAACCATCTACAGGTCTCAAGCATCCTGTGGATGGTTTTTTATTGGAAAAATAATTGTCACGAATTTTCGGAGTCTGGTGTTTTGGTAGTTAGAGGTCCAGTTCCGAAAGGGGAGTATTAATGAACGTTGATCAAGCAGCTTTGATGGAAACCGACAACGAAAGGCACCCCAGTGTTGCTCAACTTGCTGACAGAGCAGTGCGTTTGAAACTTGCTGAGCGACCGGATCGCGATCGCATTCAACGCGTCGTCGATTTGGCTGACGCGCTTCTATCAGAAGCGGAAACCCTGGCACGTGACAAGGCCTTCACTGAGGAAGCAAGCAGACTCAAACCGTTGGATATTGTCGGTGGTATTAATTTCTATGACGAGGTGCAACGGTTCGAGACTCACCTGATTAAAATGGCGCTGTCTGAAACTGGAAATAATCAGGCAAAGGCAGCAAGACTTCTTGGGATTAAGGCCACAACCCTGAATTCCAAAATTAAACTCTTCAAAATTGACGTAGGCTAGACTCCCCAGTCAGCGCAATTAAACTACGAGTCATAACAGTAGCAGGAGCAGCACGGCTTTCGCGTGCGGCTCCTGTTTCTTTTCTTACCCTGTTGGGTAAACAGGTCGAACTTGAACAATCCGCCAACTTCCGTTGTCGGGATTGATTGTCGTTTGGTTGTGTGCCTTTAGAAAGGACTTGAACAATCCGCCCACTCCCGTGGGCGGGATTGCTGGGGCGCGCTGGTTATGTGGTGTAGCTGTGTGCTTGCTGAAGGTGGCGGGATTTGAAAGTACACAGTGCGGCTTGAAAATCCTACCCACGGCAGTGGGCGGATCGTTCAAGTCCTTTCTACAAACACCCACCTAAGATCACGTTTGAATCCCGCCCACGGCAGTGGGCGGATTCTTCAAGTCCACACTGTTTACCTAATTCACCGCTTCCGATGCACCGAGGAGCTCTGCCTCGCCGGCGTCAGATACGAAGAGTCCCTGCTCGTGGAATAGATTCGAGTCGATCAGAGTCTGCACCACATAACGCCCCGGTTTCGGGAAAGTCACGTTCACAAAGAAACTGATGTTGTCGGCGAAACCGCCTGACGCGATCTCAAATCTTGTCGGTTGGGATACGACGATCGGCTGCTGTCGATCGGGTGAGAGGATACGCACCTCGGAAAGATAACTGCCCTGCCCTTGCCAGTGATTCACCACCGCAAACTTGATCAACGAAATTGGCAAATGCTCGACGAGGATGTTCTGAAAGACACCCATGAACGACAGCTTGTTACCCGCTTCCAATCGCACGTCATCGCAAAAGAGCGTGTAGTGTAGTTGTAATTTCTTAGTTGGTTCGGTACTCATTTGTGTCAATCCTATCTAACTCTACTCCAACATCCCCTTAAACGCGTCTTCATCGATAACTGTCACGCCCAGCGACTGTGCTTTATCAAGCTTTGATCCGGCCGCCTCACCGGCAACCACGTAATCCGTTTTCTTACTCACAGATGAATTAACTCTTCCACCACGAGCTTCAATCAGTGCCCGCGCTTCATCGCGTGTGAAAGTCGAAAGCGTCCCAGTGAGCACAAATTGTTTCCCGGCAAAGCGCTCATCAACCTCGCCACTGCCCTTGCGCTCTGCTTCTGTTTTAACTCCGGCTGCTCGCAGCCTATCACAAAGCGCCCGATTCCCTTCATCGTCAAACCAGTCGCGCACACTTTCAGCCACTGTCAATCCAATCTCAGGAATCGCGTCCAACTCTTCGACGGAAGCTTCGCTGAGCTTTTCGAGTGAGCCGAGCTCATGGGCCAGGATGCCGCCAGTTCGCTCGCCCACGTGACGTATTCCCAACGCATAAATCAGGTTCGACAAGTCTCGCGACTTGCTAGCTTCGATCTGCGTGAGCAAATTCGTCGCAGACTTCTTCGCCATGCGCGCCAAACTTGCAACCTGTTCGAGCGTTAACGAATAAAGGTCACCAACGTCTTTCACAAGTCCGGCAGCTACCAGTTGTTCAGCAAGTACTTCACCCAGGCCCTCGATTCGCATCGCACGACGTGAAGCAAAGTGCAACAAGCGACCCATCAGTTGGGCAGTGCAATCCGCGGCCACACAACGCGCCACTACTTCACCTTCAGGACGCGAAATCAAACCACCACACACGGGACAATTCTTCGGCGGCTTAAACGCTTTTTCTTCTCCGGTGCGTTTCGACGTTACAACACTCAGCACTTTGGGAATGATCTCTCCGCTCTTCTCAATCATTACCCAGTCGCCGATCTTGAGCCCGAGACGATCGATCTCGTCTTCGTTGTGGAGCGTCGCGCGAGAAACAGTCGTGCCAGCGAGGAACACCGGTTCCAAAAGCGCGACCGGCGTTATCGCGCCGGTGCGTCCGACAGACACGAAGATATCGAGAACTTTTGTTGATGCCTGTCGTGCGGGATACTTGTAGGCGATGGCCCAACGCGGCGCTTTTGAAGTGGCGCTAAACTCATCCTGCAAGGCAGTCGAGTTGACCTTCACGACGAGGCCGTCAATTTCATAACCAAGGTCGTCTCGAAGTGCTTCCTGTTCATTTGCGAAATCGATGACTTCCTCTATCGTCTTGCAAAGCTTGCGATGTTTGTTCACGCGAAAGCCGGCGTTCTCGAGCCAGTCAAGTGCTTCCCAGTGAGTCGGAAACGGCTTGCGGCCATTTACAAACAGGTCGTAAGCAAACATGTCGAGCTTTCGACGTGCCACGAGGCGCGAATCGAGTTGCCGGATCGCGCCGGCTGCGGCGTTGCGAGGATTTTGAAACCGCGGTTCTCCCTGTTCTTCCCGTTCCGCATTTGTTCTCTCAAACACGTCGCGCGGAATAAATACTTCACCACGTACATCGAGATTGGAGTCGATGGTTTTCTTCTGAGATTTTAAACGCAAAGGCACACTTCGGATTGTGCGCGCATTCTGCGTGACGTCTTCACCGATTCGTCCATCGCCACGCGTCACGCCACGCACGAGCAGACCATCTTCGTACTGCAGCGAGAGCGATAAACCGTCGATCTTCAGCTCAGCCACGTACTCGAGTTTGCGGCCTTCAGCAAGACGCTGGCAGCGTTCGTCAAACGCGCGTAGCTCATCGATGTTGTAACTATTGTCGAGCGACAGCATCTGCCGAGTGTGAACAACTTCCGGAAAACCTTCCGCGGGTCGTCCGCCCACTCGCTGCGTAGGACTGTCAGGTGTGATTAGCTCAGGATTTGCTTCTTCGAGCTTTTGTAGTCGCTCGAGTAATTCATCGTACTCGCGATCAGAGATCTCTGGTGCGTTCCCAACGTAGTAAAGCTCGTCGTGACGCCGAATCTCATCTCTGAGTTTGTCAATCTCGCGTGCAGTAGCCTTGGCGGCCAAAATTTCACCTCTTATTGAGCCACGGATCTACACGGATGAACACGGATAGTTAGACCTGTGTTCATCCGTGTAAATCTGTGGCTGATCATTTCAATTTTGGTAGTGGAGCAGTAGGTCTGGTGTCCTCTCGAACCGTTTTGGAAGCGCCCAGTCTATGAATAACGCGCCCGATCAGCTTGATCGTCTTCAGAAAATCTTCGACACGAATATTCTCATTTGGTCCGTGAGGATTTGAGCCCGCGTAACCCGTTCCGAAGGATGCCACTGGTGTCGGAGGATCAGAAACTCCGCAAACTGCACCGACCGGTCCACTCGAAGGATCCATCGGATAGATCACCGGCGGTTTCCCATGAACTTCCGCTGTCGACTCAATCACAGCTCGCGCGACGCGCGACTTTGCCGAAGACTTCGCCAGGGGCGCACTGCCAAGCTCAATGATCTCGATATCCTTAAAACCACGCACGTCGAGATGTGCTCGTAACAGTTGCACGACAATCTGCGATGTCAGATCCGGCACGAGCCGGAAATCAAGTCGAGCCATCGCAGTGCTGGGAAGGACCGTTTTTGCGCCCGCATCCGTGTGACCAGTGTGAATGCCGCAGATAGTGCAGGTTGGACCAAAGATGTGTTCTTTGACGAGGGTGTGTCCATTCATAGCGCGCACCCAGCCACTGATCCGAAACTCGCGTTTCAATCCAATCTCATCGAGTTCGATCGCTTTCAAGACCTCGGAATCTTCATCGCTGATTGGAGCAATGTGCGACGAGAACCCATCGATTGTGATCACTCCTTTAGGAGAAGTCACCGTGGCAAGTGCCTGCACGAGACGCCACGCTGGATTGGGAACAATCGCGCCCCACTTCGAGTGCAGATCCGAACGAGCGCCGAATGCGCGAAGCTCAAGAAACGTGATGCCCTTGAAGCCGAGGCTTACGACCGGATTCTCTCTGGTATCACTCGAGCCTTCGTCCCACAAACAACCATTGGCCTTCAACAATTCTGCATTCTCAGCCGTGAAACGATACAAACTCGGACTGCCGAGACCATCTTCACCCTCAATCAGAAAGCGAAGTGTTACCGGAAGTTTTCCAAATGTCTTTTGATAAGCCTCGACCGCAGCCAAACGCGCAATGAGATCACCTTTGCTGTTTGCTGCGCCACGCGCATACAACTTGCCGTCTTCGATGTGGGCAGCGAATGGCCCTGAAGTCCATTCTGTCAGGTGGCCCACCGGCTGCACATCGTAGTGTCCGTAAACGACAAACGTTTTTGGACCACCACCACACTCGCCGTAAATGATTGGATATCCCGAGCCGACGCGAAACGAGCGTGTCCCCATGCCCACGCGCTGCATCGACTGTTCAACCGTCTCGGCAATCGCGCGCATGCCTGTGCCGCGCGCGGCCACAGAAGGCATGC
>DASTVU010000060.1:0-5628 GCA_035758935.1 Pyrinomonadaceae bacterium
CAATGTTGCCCGCGACATCATACTGAAGGTAGGAATGCAGTTGTGTGCTCGTTGAGAGAATCCAGCTAGTTGTCCGCGTAAGATTTCCACGAGTTGTATATAAAGTATTAAACGCTGCATCCAGACCGGTGATGTTGGCCCGCGGCTCCAGCGGGGTCGCATAGTTGTCGTACTCAAAAGTGGTGCGTGCTTTTTCTACGCCTGCGGCGTCGAAAATCTGTATCTGCGCCGGCAAACTCCGAATGTGAATGCTCGTGGTGGTGTAGTCAGTGCTGTTAACGGAATTAGTCTTTAGATATTCGGTATGTGTTCTGCGGATGAGAGCCCCTGCTGCGCCACTGCCGAAGTCATATTCGTAAACGTCAGCGCGGTTGTTAAAGGGAACGCTGTCGTCGTAACCGAATGTCTGTCGTGAAACCAGGTTGGGAGTCACGTCCGTCAGCGTGGTGGTTGTCTCTGTTACCCGTAGATCATTGGGCGGCTCATCGCCGTTAACCGGATTCCACCAACTCACGGGGGCGCGATTGGCCCAGGTAGTTTCTGAACGACGAAGAACAGTTACACCATCGGCGGCATAGGCTTCGCTTTTGAACTCCCGTCCCTCGCGATACCCCGGATAAAGAACCGCGCCGGCAGTGAGCAGTGAATCGAGTGGGTTGCCATGATAGTAGTGTTTTTCTCGCGCCAGCAGAACGCCGTTCGCGTTCAGTTGATCGACGGTGGCCGGGTTAACCGTCTCACTGTATGTCGTATAGCCTTCAAGATTGGAGCCGTCCGGATAAACCCGCCGCTCTTTGACCCGGCGGTAGACGTGACTGCCGTCTCCACCGAAGGAAACTCCAGAACCGGCCGTGTAGTCGTATTCAATCGCTCCGCCTGTGGGTAACGTCACACGCGCCAACTCCGCGAAGCAGTTGTAGAAAAGCTGATACTGTCGATTGTTGGGCAAAGTAACTGACGAAACAACGTAAGGGTTCCACTGAGTACTTGAACTGGCATTATTCAGCTCCGGGAAAAGACCCTGATAGGTCTGTATCTGATAACGAGAGGCCGGTTCATTGCGCGGATTGGTGGTGCGCAATGAAAACTGGAGCCGCATGTAGTTCACCAGAATTGTCCGATTCTGGCCGCCAAAGCCTTTGAAGGTGATCTGATCGGAGAAAGTGTTGACGAAGTTTGCATAGGTGTAAGTGACCTGGCGGTTCAATGAATCCGTAATCGAAGTCACTCTGCCATCGGTGTACCCGAAAACCAATTTGTTGCCATTGCGATCGCGTATCCAGCTCACATTGCCGTTATCAATCCGGTAACGCGTGCCATCGCGCATCATTAAGTAACCGGAAAGATAGGGAACACCACCGCCGCCCATGCTTTGCAGTCTGTCATTGATGGGATCATCGGAGATGAATGTAGCGGCGTTTCCGTCAGCGGTAACAAACACCGTCCCGCGAGGTGCTCCCGTAGTCGCGCAGGGGTTTGTCACCGTCGCCGGTTGGCCACCCGCCTGATCTCGGAATTCATATTCCGTGCCATCAGCCGCAATGAATGTCAATCGCGTCAAAGTCTGCTGATAGATGTATCTCGTTCCACCACAAGTCTGATCCGGATACAAACCCGAACGTCGTCCAACCATTTTCCCCGCACCATAACCAGCCCTGGGTGTCCACGGGTTCGCTACAGGAGTGAAAACATCAACAGGAAAACCATTGGCGTCAGTAGTGGCAACGTGCTTAACCCTCCAACCCTTACTCTCGATTCCGAGAATTGAACCGGTTGCGACGCCGCGGCCACCAACGCTTATCAGCGGGAGATGAAAACTGAGATTGCCGTTATACGGGTTCACGTTTTCAAAATCGCTGACGGCATACGACCCGGCCGGTGAACCGGGTGAAAGCGCTAGCGGAGTCATTGCATCGGTCGGGTCCGTAGTCTGTGAGTTGATTGAAGTTGATGCCAGCAAAACGAAACAAATAAGGTTCAGCAGTCGGTACAAATAAGGAGGCACGACTTTGTGGGAGGTTAGGCAACGCATGAAGTTTTCTCCGTGAAGGTTCACTAACGTGCCGTAATCGTTATCCGGCATTGCCAGTCTGGATGTTCGGAACTAGTCAACACATAACGCCCAGGATGTAGATCAACAGCTTCGCTCCAGTTTGGCTGCTCGCGCGGGACTCGCATCTCATTGAGCCGGAGACCATCCTCGCGGGTGAGCCGCAGCGACATCATGTCGAGATCGCTTTGATTATCGACCATCAGCAGAACACGTCCCTGCGGGCGTGTGATCTCTTGCGGCTCAAATCCGTGGGGAGTGATCGTGATTAGTTCCGACTCGAAGTCTGCAATGCGTCCTTGCGTCGAAGTCGGAGAGATAACCGTAGCTATCTTTGGTAGCGACGTTTCTGAACTCGACACCGCACGTCGTGCCCGCACCTTAGGAAGTGCGAATAACACAAGCAGTGCCAACGCAATTAGCGACAAGCCAACCCGAGTTGTTTTCCATTTGGGGTTCGCAGAAAAAGCCATCTCTACCTCCAAAACTCGCGGGCAGATTGCGATCTTGTCAGGGCGCTCGATAAGGCCTTAGTTGGGCGGCGCTTGCGAGGAGCGCGTGTTGAAGTGGGGAGGTGGGCGCACTCTACTCCTGGTCCAGCACGGTGTCAACAAATCTCTTCGACGCGCCACAGATTGCACGGAATATAAAATCAGGTAATCTGTGTACTCTGTGGATAGAAACAACCGCAAAAATTACCCCTTCACCGCAATCGTAGGGCAGGAAGAGATGAAGCTTGCCCTGCTATTGAACGTCGTCGATCAGCTGATCGGAGGTGTCTTGATCATGGGCCATCGCGGTACCGGAAAGTCGACCGCGGTGAGAGCACTCGCTGATCTGTTGCCTCAGATTACAGTCGTCACAGGATGTCCTTATAACTGCGATCCGGAAGACAAACGCAATCAATGTGACCAGTGTCACCAGAACCGCGAACTCAATTCGAAGCAAAGTCCCGTGCCTGTCGTCGAACTTCCTTTGGGAGCTACCGAAGATCGCGTTTGTGGAACTATCGATATTGAGCGGGCGCTTTCGGCCGGCCGAAAAGCTTTCGATCCCGGGCTGTTAGCGCGGGCGAATCGAGGCTTTCTTTATATCGATGAGGTGAACCTGCTCGAGGATCACCTGGTGGATTTGTTGCTGGACGTTGCGGTCACGGGAATAAACAAGGTCGAGCGTGAAGGAGTTTCGGTTGAGCATCCGGCGAGTTTTGTGTTGATTGGATCCGGAAACCCGGAAGAGGGTGAACTTCGGCCACAATTACTCGATCGTTTCGGCTTGCATGCCGAGGTCACGACGGAAAACTACCTGAAGAATCGAGTCGACATCGTCGAGCGGCGTGAAGGTTACGATCGAGATCGTGATGCGTTCTGTAAATCCTATGACGCCGACCAGGAACAACTGCGAAAACGAATCACGCGTGCGCGCGCAAACCTGTCGAAGACAAAGACTGATCGCACTGTGCTTGAAAAGATCGCGCAACTCTGTGCGGATCTGAAAGTCGACGGTCATCGTGGTGAATTGACGATCATGCGCGCGGCCCGCGCCCTCGCTGCGTTTGAGGGCCGGAAGGCCGTCACCGAAGACCACGTGAAACGGGTCTCGGCGATGGCGTTGCGACATCGATTGCGTCGCGATGCGCTCGACGATACGGCGACGAGCGAACAAGTTCAGCAGGCAGTGGATGAAGTTTTTCCAAATCCGCCGCCACCGCAATCTCCGCGCGGAAATAGTGATGGTGATAATCGGGATCTGGATCGTCCGGGGAAAGTAAACAAGGATGCCCCGCGACAACGCCGGTCGGCATCCGGAAGTAGTTCGCGTCCAAACGAAGCCGAGGTTTTATCGCCGCCGGCAGTTGAAAAGAAATCCGGCGAGCTTCGTCTTGATGAGCATGTGAAGAGCGAGCGGGGGCAGAAATCACGCTCGCAGAACCGGCGCGCCAGCGGCGCAAAGGCCGCGCTCGCACAACAGCGTGGACGATACACGCGTGCAGTGACGTTCAGAAGTGCAGGCGCTCGAATAGCCCTTGACGCCACACTACGCGCGCTCGTCGGACTTGATTCGTCATTGCGTGATGGACGACTGGCGCCGGTCAATGCAGAGGCGTTGCGCTACAAGCTGTTGAAGCATAAGCAGGGCAGGCTCTTCATTTTTGCGATCGATGCGTCCGGCAGTATGGCTGCAAATCGTATCGCGCGAGCGAAGAGCACGATTCTAAAGTTGCTCCGGAAGTCGTATCTGAATCGCGACAGCGTTGCGATCGTTTCATTTCATGGAACAACTGCGAATATCGACTTGCCTCCGTCGCGAAGTATTCTGCGCGCGCGTCGTGTGCTCGACTCGCTCCGTATGGGCGGCAGTACGCCGCTCGGGTTAGGGCTTGTGACGACGATTGAGTTGTTGGAACTCGTGGGAAACAAATTTGGTGAATCAGTTGTGCTCTTGTTCACCGATGGTCGTTCAAACGTGCCACTGAGACGTGGCGGCCTGAACCTGCGAGCATTTCGGCAAGTGAAGATCGAGTCGGAGCTACGAGAGCTCACCGTGGCGCTAACCAGAACAAAAGCTCGTGTTGTAGTTGTAGACACACAGAAGGAGTTTGAATCCGCTGAAGAGACGCGCCGTCTTGCATGGATCCTGCGCGCGGAATTTGTGAAGATCGCTCCGGCCAATCCGTAAAAATTCGTGGTTAATAATTCAAACAATGAGCGCGACGCGAAAGTGTTCGCACTTTACGAGCAATTGCTGGAGATAGAACAACGATTGATCCCTACTGGTCTGCACGTCTTCGGACGTGCCTCATCCGCGGGTGAGAAAACGGACCTGTTGAAGATGATCGCTTCGTTTGATCGACCGGAAGCGGGAACGCGTGCGCTTCCAGAGGATCTCGTGGAAGATGCGGTGCGGACGTTCGTTGAACACGGAACAGACGCGGCAATCAGTTTCCTGCAAACGAAAGGATTCGACGCAGAAACAGCGCGCCCTGTTTTTGCTCTCCTCGAGTCAGTTACCGCAAAGCTTCAAACCAATAACGAGATAGATTCTCTCGTACGCGCGCTGCGAGGGGAGTTTATCGAACCCGGACCGGGCGCTGACATCATCCAGAATCCTGACATTCTTCCAACCGGTAGAAACACTCACGCGCTCAATCCCTATGGCGTGCCGTCCGCAGTGGCTTTTGCCCGCAGCGAAGCGGTCGCGAATAGTTTGCTCGAGCGGTACAGGGAGGAGAATGGACGTTATCCCGAGGCCATGGCGCTCGTGCTCTGGGGACTCGACAACATCAAGACACAGGGTGAAGGTGTGGCCCAGGCACTCTGGCTGCTCGGCACACGTCCCGTTCGCGATGCTTTAAATAGGACGACGGGCGTCGAAGTGATTCCCTTGAATGAACTCGGCCGCCCGCGAATTGATGTCGTGATGACGATATCAGGGATCTTTCGCGATCTGTTTAGTCCGACCGTTCAACTGCTCGATAAGGCAGTGCGTTTAGTTGCACAACTCGATGAGCCTTTGGAATCGAACTACGTTCGCAAACACGTTCTGCAACAGGTCGAGCAGGACGCTTGTGATTTCGA
>DASTVU010000061.1:0-19138 GCA_035758935.1 Pyrinomonadaceae bacterium
GGCGGCAACGTGAGCGTGTTTCCACTTCGTTCTGACGGAACACTCGGAATGGTCGCCGAAGTGAAACAACACGAAGGTTCAGGGCCTAAAGACCAGCAAAAAGGACCGCACGCACATTGCATCATCTTCGATCGCTCTGAACGCCATGCGCTCGCTGCCGATCTCGGAATCGATAAAGTGATGATTTATCGATTCGATCGAGCAAGTGGAAAGCTGAGTCCGGCGAAACAACCATTCGCGGAGCTTAAGGCCGGCGCCGGACCGCGCCATCTGTCGCTTCACCCGACGGGCAAGTATCTCTACGTCATCAACGAACTCGATTCGACGATGACGGCCTTCAAATACAACGAGCGAGAAGGAACGCTCACAACAATCGAAACTGTTTCGACGTTGCCGAGCGACTTCAGTGGAACGAGTTATTGCGCCGATGTTCACGTGGCTCCGTCCGGCAAGTTTCTCTACGGCTCGAATCGTGGACACAACAGCATCGTCGTTTTTCAGATCGACCAGCGCACGGGCAAACTCACGCTCGTCGAACACGTTTCGACTGAAGGCAACTGGCCACGCAATTTCACGATTGATCCGTCCGGCAACTTCCTGTTGGTCGCTAATCAACGTTCCGACAATGTCGTCGTATTTTCAATCGATCCAAGCACTGGCCAGCTCAAGCCAACAGGCGTGAACGAGCAGATTCCTTCTCCGGTGTGTTTGAAGTTTCTTTAAGCACTCTTTTTGTGCTTTTTGTGCCTTTTTGTGGCCACTTTTTGTTAATATGTGGCCGTTCCTGAATTCCTTCCTGAGGACAGCTAGATAGATGAAGAAATCCGTACTCGCCCTGTGCGCGGTCAGTCTTTCACTGTGTTTCGCGCTGCAACCGATAGTCGCGATCAAGGCCCAGACACCTGCCGACCTACTTGATAGTGACGAGTTTTTTCAGCGCGCCAGCCGCACCGGTCCCGAACCCAACAACACGCAGAAGATCGAAGACCTGTTGAAGCGCATGACGCTCGAAGAAAAAGTCGGGCAGATGACTCAACTCGCGATCGCGATGGTCGTCTCGGGAAGAGATCAGGACGTCAAGATTGATCCTGCCAAACTCGAAAAGGCGATCGTCAAATATGGAGTCGGTTCGATTCTGAATGTCTCCGATCAGGCGCTCACGGTCGACAAGTGGCGCGAAATCATCGGTCAAATCCAGGACGCTTCCACTAAAAAAACACGTCTCGGCATTCCGATGATCTATGGCATCGACTCCATTCACGGCGCCAACTACGTTCGCGGCGCCACGCTTTTCCCGCAAGAGATCGGGATGGCTGCGACGTTCAATCCAGAGTTGATGAAGCGCGCCGCTGAGATAACAGCGATCGAAACACGAGCTGCCGCTATTCCGTGGAGCTTTTCTCCAGTTCTCGATCTCGGTCGCAATCCACTGTGGCCACGTTTCTGGGAAACGTTTGGTGAAGATCCGTATCTCGCGAAAGTCATGGGTGTTGCGTTTGTGCGCGGTCTGGAAGGAGCGGACGTCTCCGCCGACACGGCGGTCGCATCCAGCTTGAAGCATTACATGGGCTACAGTTTTCCGCTCACCGGCAGAGATCGCACGCCGGCATGGATTCCTGAGAATTATCTGCGCGAATATTTTCTGCCCACCTTCGATGCAGCAGTAAAAGCCGGTGCGCGCACGATCATGATCAACTCTGGAGAGATCAACGGCGTTCCGGGACATATCAATCGTCACATCCTGACCGACATTCTGCGTACTGAACTCGGATTCAAAGGCTTTGTCGTCTCTGACTGGGAAGACATCAAGAAACTCGTCACGACTTGGCGCATCGCTGCCGATGAAAAAGAAGCAACGCGACTCGCAGTAATGGCGGGCATTGATATGAGCATGGTGCCGAACGATTACAGTTTCGCCGATCATCTGGTCGCACTTGTCAAAGAGGGTGCAGTACCGCAGACAAGAATCGACGAAGCAGTGCGTCGCATACTGCGCGTCAAGTTTGAGCTGGGACTGTTTGAAAAACCGATGCCCGACGCATCGCTGAAAGCGAAGTTTGGTTTGCCGGAATACAGAGACGTAAGCCTCGCAGCAGCGCGTGAGTCGATCACATTGCTGAAAAACAGTAACAACATTCTGCCGCTCTCGAAGAACACCAAAGTTCTCGTTACTGGTCCAACATCCGACTCGTTAGTTTCAATGAACAACGGGTGGACGTGGGTCTGGCAAGGATCGGAAGAGTCTCTCTATCCGACCGATCGATTGACGATTCGAAAAGCGATCGAAGCGAAGGTTGGAGCGTCGAATTTCAAGTGGGTGCAGGGGACGAAGATCACTAGAGCACCCGGTCCTTCAAACAGTACGCCGACGGATCAGGAACAAGAGGTCGACATTGCAGCGGCAGTGAGCGCAGCACAGAACGTCGATGTGGTCGTGCTCGCGCTTGGTGAGGGTTCTTATTGCGAAACACCCGGCAACATCACTGACCTGACGATCGGCGAACCGCAGATCAAACTTGCCGAGGCGATCAAAGCGACTGGAAAGCCCGTAGTGATGGTCCTCGTCGAAGGACGCCCGCGAATCATCAATCGTATAGCGGATAACGCGCGTGCGATTTTGATGGCCTACAACCCCAGCGATGAGGGCGGGCGAGCGATCGCCGATATTTTGTTTGGCGACGCTAATCCGAGTGGCAGGCTTCCCTTCACTTACCCGCGCACGCCGAATGGTCTGATCAACTACGATCACAAGCCTTTCGAAACCGAGAACACTGCGTTCGGCAATATGGCTTTCAATCCCCAGTTCCAATTTGGTGAAGGACTGAGCTATACGACGTTCGCTTACAGCGATCTGCGACTCGGGAAGCAAACGATTTCCGCGAATGAAGAGTTGCCGGTGAGTGTCACCGTAAAAAACACCGGCAGTCGCGCCGGCAAAGACGCAGTCCTGGTTTATGTGAGCGATCTCGTCGCCTCTATATCACCGCCAGGAAAACGTTTGCGACGATTCGCAAAGATCAATCTCGATCCGGGTCAGAGCAAAACGCTGACCTTCAAACTGCGCCGTGAAGATCTGTCCTTCATCGGCTCTGACAACAAACCGATCCTTGAACCAGGCGAGTTCGAAGTAAGGATCGGCAACCTAACACAGAAGTTCACACTAAAATAAATCCGTAAACAATCCGCGTTCATCTGTGGCTAAAAACGCATGAAAACTCTTCTACTAATCCTAACTTGTGCCATCGTCGTGAGCGCACAAGAACAACAAACACCCGAACGGAAACTCAACCTGATGCCTGTGCCGGCATCGGTGAAGTTTCATGACGAGCGACTGGCTGTCGACGCAAATTTCAAGGTCGCAACACGCGGCCATTCCGACGCGCGTCTGCAAGCAGGCATCTGGCGTTTTATAAAACGCCTCGAAGGACGCACCGTCCTAACGCTCGCGCCTACACTCGCACCCGACGATCAAATGACGCCGCTCATCGTCAACTGCCAGGGCGCCGGAAAAAATATTCCGTCCGTCGGCGAAGATGAGAGTTACCGCATCGACATCACGCGGCGGCAGGCAATCCTGAGCGCTCCCACCGTCGTCGGCGCACTGCGCGGACTCGAAACACTCCTGCAACTGCTCGACGCCGATCGCAACGGCTACTTTTTCCCCGGCGTTCAGATCGACGATCGCCCGCGCTTTCCATGGCGCGGTTTGATGATCGACGTCGCGCGTCATTTCCAGACAATGGAGGTGCTGAAACGCAATCTCGATGGAATGGCCGCACTGAAGATGAACGTATTTCACTGGCATCTATCGGAGGATCAGGGCTTTCGCGTCGAGAGCAAAAAGTTTCCAAAGCTGCATCAACTCGGCTCTGACGGAAACTACTTCACGCAGGAACAGGTAAAAGAGATCATCGCGTACGCGCGTGATCGAGGCATCCGCGTCGTGCCCGAGTTTGACATCCCCGGACACAGCACGAGCTGGCTGGTTGGATATCCGGAACTCGGCAGTGCGCCTGGTCCATACACGATTGAACGACGTCCCGGCATCTTCGAACCCGCGCTCGATCCCACGCGCGAAGAAGTCTACAAGTTTCTTGAAACTTTTTTAGGCGAGATGGCCGCCCTCTTTCCTGATGAGTACTTCCACATCGGCGGTGATGAAAACGAAGGTAAGCAATGGGACCGCAATCCGGCGATCCAGGCTTACATGAAACAGAAAGGGATCAAAGACAACCACGCGCTGCAGGCGTACTTCAACACACGTCTGTTGAAGATTCTTCAGAAGCATAACAAGAAGATGGTCGGCTGGGACGAGATACTGCAACCCGAATTGCCAAAGGATGTTGTGATTCACTCGTGGCGCGGCACCGCAGCACTCGCCGAAGCTGCACGCAAAGGTTATGACGGAATTCTCTCGAATGGTTACTACATCGATCTGATTCAGCCTGCTTCACAACACTACGTTCCTGATCCGCTTCCGGCCGACAGCACGCTGACGCCCGAAGAAGCAAAGCACATCTTAGGTGGGGAAGCGACGATGTGGGCCGAATGGGTAACTCCGGAAACAATCGACTCGCGCATTTGGCCACGCACCGCAGCGATCGCTGAAAGGCTTTGGTCGCCGCGTACCGTGACCGACGTCGAGGATATGTATCGCCGGCTCGCGGTGGTCAGTTTGCAGTTGGAAGAACTCGGGCTCATGCATAAGAGGAACCAGGAGATGATGTTGCGGCGGCTCGTGCGTAACGACGACATTGGACCATTGCGAACGCTCGTTTCGGTTATCGAGCCTGTAAAGGAATATCGGCGCTACCAGATGCGGCCGCAGACCATGCTAAGCCCATTGACGGGCGTGATTGATGCGACTTTTCCGGACAGCGAAACGGGGCGCAAGTTCGCGTTTATGGTGAGAGAGTTTCTAAATGATGGTCCGCGGCACCAACTCTATCGTGCGGAGTTGAGCCAGATGCTTGCAGACTGGCAAACTGCCGGGGCCTCGCTTGGACCAGTGATCGATCGTTCACCGGCACTCAATGAAATCAAACCGCTGGCGCATAGTCTTTCACAACTAGGTGAAACGGGATTGGAGGCCGTTACCTATCTGAAGCTTGGGATGCCGCCACCCAGGGAATGGCGTGAGACGAGTATCGCGAAAGTTGATGAGGCTGCGAAGCCGGTTGCCGCGCTGGAGTTTGCGGTGATTGGCAATGTCAAGCAATTGGTCAACACCGCCGCTGATATCAAACGATAGTTGTAGACAGGATTAACGTGATTTGCAGGATTTACAGGATGAGTCTCATTATCCTGCAAATCAACGTTTCTTTGCGGCTTTCCTTTGCGCCGTTGCGTCTTTGCGTGAGGCCGCTCTTTCGAGATTACGCTTCACGCAGAATTTCGTGATCTTAGTTATCAAGCCAACAGGTATTGGTTTATCCAAAGGCAACCTCACCGTTCCCTTGGATGTTTCGTACTTCGACAACTCGTCCTTAAAC
This sequence comes from Pyrinomonadaceae bacterium, assembly GCA_035758935.1. Classification (GTDB taxonomy): domain Bacteria; phylum Acidobacteriota; class Blastocatellia; order Pyrinomonadales; family Pyrinomonadaceae; genus PSRF01. The sequence continues at coordinate 5,493 of DASTVU010000061.1, forward strand.
GCTTCAATCGGTCGCGAGCCGGGATAAAGACCGATGTGGTGGTTGTAACCGGCGAAGTGGATCAGATTACCTTTTAGCACGAACGTAGGCATCATGTACTTGATCGCTTCTTCGGCATCGGGCGCGGCCTTCCTGATCGCCGTTCTTACTTTTTGAAGCAGTGGCTGAACGTCAACCGGAGAGTCCGCAATATACTCATCGATGTTCTTAGCTTGTTTGGTCTTCATCTTCCTCACTTCGGCGCTGATAATCCCGCGCCTTCCACGACTTTTACATAAGTATTTAAAGGCAGATTCGTAAGACGATCAACCTTGCCGCTGGGCCAACGTATTTCTACCAAATCGAGCTTCGGCGCCGTTCCAATACCGAGTATTTCACGCGGATCGTGTGAAGAAAGGTAACTTCCGCCGCCGGTCTTCAAGCGGCTTTGTTTCAACGTTCCAGCTTGCCAGGTAATCAATGACCCGACTGCCCCAGGATTGCTTTTCGTTGCCACCAGTTGCAGGCCAAGCCAGTTATTCCGATTACCACCGTCGTTGCGAAGCAGCAACGGCGCCTCGCCATTGTTGGACACCACGACATCCAGGTCGCCGTCGTTATCGAAATCTCCGGTGGCCATTCCTCGGCCCGAGAAATCCTTGCTAAAAATGGCGCCTGAATTCTGACTCACGTTCTTAAAATGGCGCTCAGTGTTAGCAAACAATACGAGCGGCTCTTTGTATTTCACGCGGGCGTTGTGCATCTCCACAAAATCGTCAGGATGGCCATTTACGAGCAGCAGATCCGGATCGCCATCATTGTCGTAATCAAAAAACCTCAAACCCCATCCGCTCAGCAACTGAGTGGCAGCGGCAATCTCGCGCGGCTCATCCGTGAACGTAACGTCTTTCTCATTGTGATAAAGACTGAAGAATTCATAATCGATATTGGCGACGAAAAGATCCTGCCAACCATCACCGTCATAATCTGCGGCGTCGACACCCATTCCCGAACGCGCTCTTCCCGCCTGGCTAAAAGCAACTCCGGCTGCCAGGCCAACCTCCTCAAACTTTTTGCCTCTCTGGTTGACGAAGAGAAAATTCTGGACCGTGTCGTTTGCTACAAAGAGATCCAACCAACCATCGTTATTGACGTCCGTCGCAACAGCGCCGAATGACTTGCCTGGATAACTGCCAATTCCGGTGTCGTTGCTTACATCGCTAAACGTACCATCGCCATTGTTCCGGAAGAGACGACTCGGACGAGGTTTATAGTGACGCGGTATGCAATAGTAACGCCGGTTTTGTTCGTCGGCACATAAGACGTTCAATGAAGGATCGTAGAAGACGAAGCTTGAAACAAAAAGATCTAACTTGCCGTCATTGTCAAAATCAAACCAGACAGCACAGGTGGACCAACCTGGTGCGGCAACGCCGGCCTTGTCTGTAACATCGACGAAAGTTCCCTTTCCGGTGTTTTTGAACAGCGCATTACGCCCGTAACTGGTGATGTAAAGATCTTGAAACCCATCGCCATCATAGTCGGCCGCGGCTACACCCATGCCGAAACTGCCGCCACCGCTCAGTCCCGCTTTGCTCGTGACGTCCGTGAAAGTGCCGTCATGATTGTTACGATATAGCGCGTTTCGCAACGGCTTGTCGGGAGTGAAAAAGTCGGAACTGCCGCTATTGATGAAGATGATGTCGAGCCACCCGTCATTGTCGTAATCAAAAAATGCACAACCCGGATTTACCGCCTCTGGAGCATGATGAGCATCAGACCTGGCATTGGTGTGAACCCACGTGATGCCACTTTTTTGAGTAATGTCTTCAAATGTGACCGCCGGTGAGGCTACCGGTGCCTTGTTACCCTTTTGCGGAACAGCTCGCAGATTAAATGCTAGGAGAACCAGTAACAGTAAAGCCATGCACTGTGGTTTTGGCATCGCGAAGTTAGACTATTGCGGATTCGATTTCCTGGACGTCGTAGCCGCTTCTTTCAACCGTTCAACAATCTGCATCTGCTGCTGAGCCCGCTGTGGATCCTTCAGACGCGCATACAGAACAGCCAACTGATAATTCGCCTGTATGTCGTTTGGATTCAGTTTGACGGCTAATTCGAGTTCAGTCTGAGCCCGAGGATAGTCCTTTAGAGTCAGATAAGAGCGACCAAGTGCGACGTGCACTTCCGTGAAAGAGGGTAAAAGATCGAGCGCTTTCTTGAAATGTTGTACTGCAGCCAGGTCGTCACCTTGTTCCTGGAAAATCAAACCCAGATAGAAAAAAGTTTGCGACACCCTTGGCTGTTTGGCGAGACTCTTTTCCAGCAGTTCGCGCGCCTCCGGATACCGGGCCTGAAGCAAGAGGGTATAGCCGAGATACATCTGCGCTTCTGGATTTTCAGGCTGCAATTGAAGAGCGTGTCGAAACGCCCGCTCGGCTTCCACTAGATCTGGTTTCTTTAACCATGTCGTTCCGAGAGCAACATGGAAAGCAGGATCGTCAGGCTTGAGCTTCACTGCCTCCGTCAGCGCGGCATTTGCTTGTTCAAACCTGCCGGCCTCCCAGGAAACTAGTGCAAATCGGTGGAGAGTATCTGCAGACTTGAACACTGAGCCTTTGGCGCGATCGAGATACGATGAAGCCGACGACGCATCGCCTTTCAATTGCGCCGCCTGAGCCAGTCCGAGAAGCGCATCGGCGTCGTCGCTCTGTTGCTCGAGTGCGAGTCGAAAAGCCGCTGCGGCTTTAACCGCATCTTTCTTTTCAAGATAAGCATCACCCAGCGACAGCAGTAACGAGAATGATATCGCGTGAGTGGTTTTCGACTGTTCCATAAGGCTGATGAACTCGTCGAATCGTTTCTCACTCAGCAGCAGACGACTCAACCGATTGAATGCTTCCGTGTGATCCGGCTGCAAACGAAGGACTTGATTCAACTCGGAAATTGCAATCTGTGGTTTGCTCTGGATCAGGTAGAGTTGCACGAGATTCATGCGTGCACTCACCAGGGCAGCATTAGCGTTGATGGCTCGAGAAAAGAGTTTCTCAGCTTCGTCGAATCTCTTTTGTTTTGCGCGTACGGCGCCGAGCAGATTCAAAGCATCGGGTTGGTTCGCGTTCGATTTTAAAATGGAGTCCAACTGCCGCTCCGCCTCAGCGAGTCGATCGTCGCGAATAAGTGTCGCCACGCTTTCCAATCGCTCGATGAGATTATTACGAACCTGGGCCGCCACAGACTGATAACCGCTAAGCGCAACCAAACATGCAATCGCACAGAGATAGTGGGAAAACCTGCCTACGCCTTTGGTGTTTTCTTGCGGCATTATTTCTTGAAACTCTTCTGGTCGAAGATCGCACTGCCCTCTTTGATGCTTACTATTGAATTCACCTTCGCGCCAGTGATCATGTCCACGATGCCACTCGGCCAGCGAACCTCGATAAGATCTATCTTCGTGCGCTTCTCCAACCCAAAATGCAACCGTAGATCGCTTTGCGAGATGTAACTGTCACCACTCCGAACTTCATCCTTCTGCACGAGGTCACCGGAAACAACTTTCACCATTGCACCGATGCCTGCTCGATTGCTCTTAACTCCCACGAGCTTAATCAAAACCGAATTGTTGACATTGCCGCCGTCATTTCGCAGTACAGTCGGGAGACCATCGAGGTTGTTTATTACCAGATCGATGTCGCCATCGTTGTCGAGATCGCCAAAGGCGACGCCGCGCCCGGCACGCTTTTCATTGAACGGCGCGCCGAGTTGTTCCCCGATCTCTGAAAATGTTCCGTCGCGATTGTTTCGGTGTATGAAGTTGCGCTGCTTGTAGGTCGGTATTTGCGGATACACGTGACCGTTGGCCACGAACAGATCCACCCAGCCGTCGTTGTCGTAGTCGAAAAACTTCGTTCCCCAGCCGACATACGGAAGGCTGACTGCCGCGACCTTGGCGGCGTGCGACACATCTGTAAACGACAGTTTACCGTCGTTGTGGTAAAGCGTGTTGTAGTCGTCGTCAAAATTGGTGACAAACAGGTCGAGGTTACCGTCGTGGTCGTAGTCAGCGACCGTTACACCCATACTGCCTTGTTCGCTGCCGTTCTCGTTTACCGCGCTGCCGGAAAGAAAACCGATCTCCTCAAACGTACCATTGCCGTTATTCTTGTAGAAGAAATTCGGCGTCGAGTCGTTGGCGACAAAAATATCTACCAGACCGTTCCCATCGAAGTCGCTACAGATCACGCCCATACCGTAGTAGCCATTGGCATCAGACACGCCGGCTTTCCTGGTGACGTCCGTGAAAGTACCGTTGCCTTCGTTGTGGTAAAGCGTGTCGCCATCTCCCGGCAAACCTCTTGGGCCACATTGCACAGGAACTCCCTTGTATTGACACAACCGGCCTTTGCCAAACTCAGGTAGATTCTTGAAGTCGAAGGCGACGTAGTTCGCCACCATCAGGTCGAGCTTTCCGTCGTTGTCGTAATCGACAAACGAGGCACCGGTGGACCAGCGTGGGTCTGGGACTGCGGCAGCTTTAGTAACATCGGAGAATGTTCCGTTACCGTTGTTTTTGAAAAGATGATTGGGACCGACACAGGTCACGTAAATATCGTCAAAGCCGTCGTTGTTGTAATCGCCAATGGCGACACCCATGCCCCAACCAACGTCACCCACGCCAGCTTTCGCAGTGACATCCGTGAACGTTCCGTTGCCGTTATTGCGATACAGAGCGCTTTTAGTTTTTCCGTTTGTCTTCACTAGATCCACTGTCAGCGAATTGACGAAGTAGATGTCGAGAAAACCATCGTTATCGTAGTCGAGTAGAGCCACGCCGCCGCTCATCGACTCAACGATGTACCGCTTTTCAGGTGAGGAAACGTGTTCGAAACTGATTCCCGCCGGCTTTGTTATATCGACGAATTGAATACCGTTGAGTTCAGTGCGAGTTAATGCGGATGACGATAGCAACAGACAAAAAAAACACAGTATCGAAAACGTGGCTTTCATCGAGTGGAAACGTAAAGTCTTTGGATTTCTCTGTGCAACCTCCGTGTTCTCTGTGGTTATTGTTTGGTTAGGCATTAACCACCACAGAGACACAGAGTACACGGAGGTTGCACAGAGAAGCGGTCAGATTACGATCTTTGTGTTAGTTATTCGGTTGATTCCGAACTTTTTCTTTCAATTGTTTTGAAAGATCCAGTTGTACCTGGCCTTCAGCCTGGCGACCAGCGGCCAGATAGGCACGGCCGAGTTGATAATGGACGTGTGCCTGCTCGGGCGCAAGCTTCGCGGCCTTTTCAAGACTCATGATAGCGTTGCTGACATCACCTTGCTGGAGTTGTGACTTGCCAAGTTCAAAGTAGGCATTACTGAACGCAGGATCCTTCTGGATCACTTCCCTCATTAACTGCATGCCGCGCCTGGTTTCCTGATTGGCCAATAAAACGTAACCGAGATGATATTTGGCTTGAATGTCCGCCGGATTTAAAGCCAATTCACTCTCAAATTCTCTCGCCGCTTCGCTAAAATTGCCGAGCTTGAGCTGAACGAGACCCGAGTAAAAGTGCGCGAGCTGCACCTTGCTGTCGAGCGTCAAGGCTATCTTCAATTCGTCAAGTGCCTTCGCGGGAGCGTCCTGATCATAGTAGGCCTTGGCGAGGAAGATATGCACTTGTGCATTGTCACTGCCGTAGGCGAGCATTTGCCGAACCACCTGCTGAGCCTGTTCCGTTTTTCCCTGCTTGCTAAGAGAAAGCGCGAGCGGATAGTAAAGACTGACGTCGTTGGGCTTCACGGCGACCATCTCAGTCAGGAGTGTTGCAGCTTTCTCAAAGTTTTGAGTCGAGAAGTAACTTAAACCTAGCAACTGCTTGGCGCGTAAGTCGTCGGGCTTGAGCCGCAACTGATTTTCAAAAGCAGCGACAGCATCCTTATACGATTCAGATTTGAAGTAAGCGAGGCCCAGGTTGTAATAGATATCCCGCAGCTGCGGATCCAGTTTAGCGGCCTCGCTGAAACTCTGGCTGGCCGAACGAAACTGCTGTCGTTCCGCGTTCAGCAACCCAATATTCTCATACGCAGCCGCGATTACCTTCGTGTAAAAGACTACCTCAGACTTCAGTGCTTCCTGCCGCGAATCCGGGGCAACTGCCGTTTCGGCTGGGGCGATCTCGGGAAACGCGGTTTGCTCATTGAGGTTTTCAGCATTCAGGAATGCTTCACCTTTTGCCTCGTCCCTTTTAAAAGCCTGTGCCTTGAGATCGGCAGCAAGCCGCAATTCTTTTTGCCCCTCCTCCGTCTGACCTACCTTTAATAACGATTGGCCCAAACGAAAGTGAGCATTTGTCACCTGGTAGTCGTTGTGTTTCAGATCCGGGTTCAAGGCGATCGACTTCTTGAACATCTCGATGGCCTTGTCGTGCTGCAGCAGTCCCTGATACGCCTGGCCCAGATAAAAATAGGGATCCGGATTGTTTGGCTGCAGACGGCCAGCTTTCAAGAGAAACTCAACTGCGGTATCCCACTTTCGTTCGATGGTTGAAACGATACCCAGATAATAATTTCCAAAGAACTCGTCGGGATGAGCAGCCACCTCCAATTTAAATTCCGCTTCCGCATCGCTGATTCGCGAGGCGCCGTCCTTCAATAGATACGTTAGACCAAGGTAGTAGTGCACTCGAGGAAATGCGGGATCGAGAACCACAGCTTTTTTGAATTCGTCAATCGCCTCCTGAAGGAATCCAGTCTGCCGGTACGCCCGGCCGATAAGGATGCGTAACTGCGGTCTATTGCCAAACTGAGCGATCATGCGGTCGAAGATGTCTTTCGCCGCCCCCATTTGGCCCCGTTTCAAGTGAGCGAGCGTCAGCGTATAAGCCACGTCGTAATCTTTTGGCTTTAGCTGTAGAGCCTTCTGCAGATCACTGGCCGACTTATCAAACTCGTTCAGCATGAAGTAACACTTGCCACGCATGTGATAGGCGGAGGCGTTCTGAGGATCCGAGTTAACGGCACTCTCCGCGCGAGCGAGTGCCTGTTTGAATTGTCCGCTGTTGAAAAGGGCTATTGAAAGGTCAACCAGTGCATCAGGAGAGGTAGCCCGGTGTGTTAGCGCTGCCTCCAACGCGCTCGCCGCGGCAGCATGGTTGCCCTGCGCAGAATACGTTCGGCCAAGCTTATGATAGCCGTCGGCAACTATCGAGACATACTCGCTCTCCGCTTTATCGGGTTTTCCGGCAAGCCGCTGCGCTTCCGCATTCTCGAAGCGTTGGCGAAACTGTTCCTGTGGTGATTGGAAGGGAACCGAAAAGAAGACTAGCGAAAGAACAACGCGAAGATACATCTTTATCCTAAGGGACTCAGCAGGCTTGGCTCAGAAACTCATTCTACAGAAACCGACGGAGGGCTGATTAAAGCTCTCAGCCCTCCGTCAAGGTTCAATGAGCCTGCAGTATACCTGCAGGATGTTAGAAGGTGAACTTAAATCCGAACTGGATTTCCCGCGGCCCTGCGTCGCGGTTAAAGCGACCAAAACCTCCCGCAGTACTCCTACCAAAGTTCGCAACGTCGGTACTATTGTTGTTGAAGGCCAGATCCGCAGTCTCGAGACCGGTGAAGTTTACGCGGTTAAAGAGATTGAAGATCTCCGTCCGGAATTGAACGCCGTAACGTTCACCAATTCTCCAATTCTTATTCACCGAAAAGTCGACATTCTTGCGTGACGGCATGCGTATCACGCCGCGGCCGAGTGTGCCGAACGAGCCTTCAGCAGGCAGACGGAACGCTGCCGGGTTCAGGTAGTTGATCCCGTTATTGAGATAGATGGGAACGCCAGGCACGAGATCCGGTCGCTGAGTAGATTGCGCTTCGAGACCGGCCGTGTTTGCTCCTGAAGTTACATCGATCGGGACACCGCCAAGGTAAGTGACGATTCCATTGAGCTGCCAATCTCCGAGGGCGTGATGCGCAAAACTACCCCACCTCCGGAACGAAGGCAGCACATAGACAACGTTTCCGATCCAGGTATGACGTCGATCGAGATCCGCATCTCCCCTGTCGAGCTCATAGTTAAAGGGATCGGTGGTCGCAGTTTGGAATGACGTCACGGGAACATTCGAGATCGTATGTCCCCATGTATACGCAACCTGAAAAGCCAATCGATCGGTAAAGCGGCGATTGAGCCAGAGTTGCATCGAGTGATGACTTGAATCACCCGTCGACTCACTCATGGTGATGTCGCCGAGTCCTTTTAGCCGGCGATTTGCTGCGATGAAATCACCGGTCGCCTGGTTGGTCCGATACAGGTGAGCCAGAGTAGCGCGTGCACTCGGAACGACATCGTTAAAGTTTATGCCGCGCCGCCACAAGTGCAGACCATGGTTACCGACATATGACGCCTCGAGTACCGTGTCTTTCAGAATCTCGCGCGAGACCGTCAGGTTCCACTGGTAGCTCTCCGGTGGCTGGAAGTTCTCGGAAACCGCGTTGCCTATACTGGTGCTCGAAGCCGTGGCTCGCAACGCATTAGGGTTAGGAATCGTATCCAAACTGCGGAATACTGGATTGGAAGCAAGCGTCGCGCTGCCATCATGCCAACCGTACCCGGCAGTTTGGGTCCACGGAGCATTTCCCGCCATGCGCAGAACGTCTTCAATAACGTTTGAACGTCCTATGTAGCGTCCGAAGCCCATGCGTAACGCGGTCTTGCCATCGCCATTGACATCCCAGGCCAAGCCAACACGCGGTTGGAAACCGTTCTTGTAGGTATTTACAAGGGCACGTGGTAAGCCCGAATTACCGAGTTGATCCGCCCTGACGAGACCGCTCAGCGGATCAGTGCCGTTATAGAGTCGTGGGACGAAATTACTGATGCGATTATCAGCAGACCAGCCGGGCTGCAACATGGACCAGCGTAAGCCAAGTGTGAGAGTGACGCGGGGCCGAATCTTCCACGTGTCGTTTCCATAAAACTCGAGATCGCGCCAGCGTCCCAGGGTGTATTCAGCGTGGTCCCATTCGAAGTAGCATCCTACGGGAATGTCCTTTAGCAGGGTGTCGGCAATGACATTGCCAGTACGATCGTCTGTCTGACAGATCTGGTAAGCGGAATTTGGACCACCGGCCTGCTCATTTTTGCGATTGTTGCTGAATAACACTCCGAACTTCAGATCGTGAGCACCTTGCACCTTCGAGAAGTCGTCCTTCCAGATGAAGAGATCTTCTTCGTTTTTCCAGGGCGCCTGATGCCACAGTGCCGGATAACCACCAGCACCCCACAGAGTCGGCAAGCCAAAACCTTCCGGCCGCGGGAAAACTGTTGGGAACTTCGCTGCGATATCATCGTTTAGCGCCTGGCTACCGGCAGCCGTCGTAATAATGATTTCGTTGCCGGCGCGTGAGAACGTAAACTCGTTAACCGCGGTCGACGACAATGTGTTGGCGACCTTCACTGCGAAGCTGTGACTCGGCTGATCCCAGTCTGAGCTCAAGGTCGGGAACGGGCTATCACCCCAGAAGTTGCCGGAGGCTACGCCGTGCACCCAATACTCATTGATCCAACGGACCATCACGTTCATATTGCTGGTGATGTTCACGTCGCCGCGGATGCTGTCCTGGCGCGTGTTGATCGGCTGCGTAGGAGCGTCTACCCATAAGCCACCCGAACCATTTGGATCAGGGAAAACCTTCATTATCGCCAATCCCGCGGGACTAAGCCGGTCGGCTGGAATCCTGTTTCCTGGAAATGGTAACCCCGTTACCGGATCGCGCGGCAACGGACCAGTGCGAACGCCGCTGAAGTCTCCCACCTTTTCTTGCGCGGTCGGCACGGTTTGCTGCGGCAACGTGGTACCACGTTGCTCACGGCGCCATTCTTCACTCCAGAAGAAGAACACTTTGTTTTTCCAAATGGGCCCGTTGAAATTGAAGCCGAAATTCTTATATTTCAGCGCGCCTTTGTGAATCAGATTGCCCTGCGCGTCCTTGGCGGGATTGGCATTGAGAAATGCATCTGCGGCATTCAGTGAAGCATCGCGCAGAAAATAAAAACCAGCGCCGTGAAAGTCGTTGCCGCCGCCCTTGGTGATCAGGTTGATGACAGCACCTTGCGCCTGGCCATATTCCGCACTGAAACTATTACGCTCGACACGGAACTCAGCGATCGAGTCGATCGACGGAAACACAAGCAAGGTGGCATTTGAACCGACGTCCATGTTGTTCACGCCGTCGACGGTCCAGAGATTTGCGTTTGACTGGTTGCCGTTAACAGACATGTCGACGTTGGAGTCGAGGCCGGTACCTCGGGCGGCAAAACTGCCCGCCTGAGAAACGCCCGGCACCATCAAAGCGAGTTGTGCGTAGTTACGACCGTTGAGCGGCAACTCCGTGACCTGCTTCTCAGAAACCAGACTGCTGACTTCACCACTGCGTAGTTCGACGGGAGCAGACTCGCTGGTGACGGTTACTGTCTCCGTCACCTGGCCCACTTGAAGATCGAGATTCACGGTTTTGTTCTCGCTCACGTGAAGCTCGACGCCGGTAGTGATGGACTTCTTGAAACCCGCGGGCGCAGTGCTGATGGAGTAAACACCGGCTGGCAAACTGGGAGCGTTGTAGAAGCCGTCCTCGTTGGCGGTGACAGTGCGTGACACGCCTGTCTTCTCGTCCACGATTGTTATTTCCGCTTTAGGTACAGCCGCACCTTGCGGATCTCTGACCGTGCCGGTAATGTTTCCCGCCGTGCTTGACTGCGCATGCACGCCGACCAGCAGACCAACACACAGCAGCAGTAATGAAGCCTGCATCCAAGACCTAAGCGACATACAACACCTCCTCGGCATTTCCGCTAAACGGAATTACGAACTTATTCAGTTGCCCGATACCCTTGTGAGTAAATCCTTAGTGTTACTTTGTTCTGAAGCTACTTTGTTGCAGTTGTTATCAAAAGCATTTAATACCAAACCAATTTCTTGTCAAGAACTTTTTGTTTTTGCTGTTTGATGTTGAGGCGAATAGCCCATTTTATATGGGGCTTTGTTCAATAGCCAGACAAAAGCCCTGAGGAGCTTTGTTCGGACGGTAGACAAAAGGTAGGTGAATTAGGTCACTGAAGCGGATGCGAACTTGCTCGCTAGAACAAGACTCAGAGCACCCATCAAGGTGGGCTCGGGACCAAGAGTTGAGGCAATGATCCGTGTAGAGGGAAGACCGCGGCAGATAGTTGTTTCCACGCTCCTGCGAATGTCAGTTTCGATCACGGGCCACGCACGAACGATCGGACCACCGACAATTACCGCTTGAGGCGCCAACCCGCGAATGAGGTTTGCGATGCCGATGCCGAGGTAGTTAGCAGTTTCTTTAAGCGCAGTGCGAGCGGCGCCGTCGCTACGCAACGCAAGGTCTATTAAGTGACCGAAATTTTTCGTGGCGGTTCCGTTTCGACCACCCGATAAAGTCTTGAATCGAGCGAGCGCGGAGCGTTCTGAAGCAAACGCTTCCCAGCACTCACGACTTCCGGAGGCACACTCTACGGGAGCGCCCTGTCCGATCGTCATGTGTCCAAACTCGCCGGCAGAACCATTGTCGCCGCGATAGACCTGTCCGTCGAAAACGATCCCTGTACCCACACCGCCCTCGACAAGCACGAGAATAAAATCCCGGACTTCGCGAATTTCCGGACGGCCAAACCACAGTTCAGCCTGGGCTGCGGCGTTCGCGTCGTTGTCCATCGTGACTGGCAAACCAGTGGCGGCACTGAGATCGCGTGAAAGAGGAATGTCGCGCCAGTTAAAAGTTGGAATAAACAGTTCCATGCCGTCAGGATCAACGAGTCCAGGTAAGCTGACTCCGATGCCTTCGATTGTGCCTTTGTTTCTTCTGATTAGTCTTTGAGCACGATCGATGATCGCTTTCGTTGTCTTTTCGGCGTCGGGATCAGTTTCAAACTCTTCCTGATCCAACACACGACCGGCGAGATCGCTGGTAGCCACGATCGTTCGCGTCGTGCCGAGGTCAACTCCAATCGCGACGGCGTCTGCCGTCCGCAGAGATAGTAAGATTGGAGGACGGCCACCAGTTGATTCTCCACTCAGTTCCTCGATCAACCCTTCAACGCGCAACTCCTCGACAATCAATGAGACAGTTGAACGCTGGAGCGCGGTTTCGTGCGCAATTTCAGCGCGTGAAATCGGCCCTCTTTCGCGAACGTAGTTCAGAACAATCTGACGATTGATATTGCGGATCGTATTTGAACGAGCCACATTTGCTTTCTTTAAGTCGATTCGTCGCATCACGAAGCCGCCGGCGCCTGGTCGCCTGGAGGGAAGATTGGTAAGAAGATCATGGCCAGATTCAAAAAGGGAAATCGATAAGAATAATTAGTACATAGCTAACGATCCGTCAACACCTTTTGTGGGATGCACCATTTTTGGAATAAATAATCTATGTAATCTGTGATTGGATCGGGAGTATACTGGCCACACACCAAAAATCGGGAGGTCTGCTATGGTTCATCGGCATACCACGAGGCAACTAGTTCTAATTACACTTATCCTCTTGCCCTTCGCCGCCCCCGTATTTTGTCAAAGCGGTCCAGCGAGTCCGCCTCCAGTTTCTACCCGTGTCAACACGGATCGCATTCGACAACAGGACATGAGTAACCGCGAATGGCAGCTCAGAAACTTCGGCACAAACCGCAACGCACCTAAAGATCGCCGTCAAATCGAAGCTTTGATGGCGCAGACTGAGGAAGACTTCAATCGCATCTTAACGCTGCACAACGAAATCGTCCGCGCTATCCCGTCTAAAGACCCGCTCAATTATCAATTTATTTCTGAAGCAACGGCGGAGATCAAGAAGCGAGCGACCCGTCTTCAATCTTCACTGGCTTTGAGTATGTCTGCTGAAGACGCGCCCGTGAAAGAAACAGCGGAGCCGGAGATCAGGGATTCGCTCATTAAGCTCTGTAAGGAGATTCGCGCCTTTGTTACGAATCCGATGATCGAGAATTCGAACACAGTCGACGCGCAGCAATTGATCCGTGCCAAGCGAGATCTCGAGAGCTTTATTCAGCTCAGCGGTCTGATCAAGAAAGACGCAGATAGACTCGGTAAAGAGAAACAATAGTTGAAGCTGGAGGCCGGCATAGGGCGGCCACGGAGGGCCGCCCCTACAGTAGCATCGATCAAACTCTTACTTACTTACAGGTTGAGATGGTGATGGCGAAGGCGCCGGTGGTGTGCGAACGAAGACAATCGGCTCTTGCGTTGCGACGCCCTTCCCTTCGAGAACAACAATCGATTGATTCGGTTTGAGGTTGGGGATCGTTTCTTTCTGACCACCAGGCCAACTGATTTCGAGATTCAAAGTAGTTCCCTCTTCCGGCTTACCCAATCCAAACGTCAGAGGCAGTTCCGACTGCGAGCAGTAACTCGAACCGGTTCGCACCATGCCGAAGATCGTTTTCCCCTTCGACGTTTTCACAACAACTTTCGCGCCGATGCCGTCGCGGTTGGATTTGGCTCCGACCGTTTTCACGCGCAACAGATCGTTTTGATTCGCATTGTCGTTGCGGAGTAGCCGCGCTGGTCCGTTGTTTGTCGTAACCAGAAGATCGAGATCTCCGTCGTTGTCGATGTCGCCGTAAGCCGCTCCGCGCCCGACGATGG
>DASTVU010000062.1:0-7737 GCA_035758935.1 Pyrinomonadaceae bacterium
ACTATGAATAAGAGTTCTGGCAGTAGTAGAATGCGCGCGTTTCCCAACGGAATTCTTACTCACAAAAATCTGTGAGCTATATCAACGGAAGGAGTCTCTCATGACCAGAGTATTGTCACTAATCGCAATCGTGCTTCTAACCTGTACTGCTGCGGCCGCGCAGGCGGCTTCGCCTGATGAGAATGCAGCGATTACAAAAACAGCACTTAATTACATTGAAGGCTGGTATGAAGGCGACGCAGCGCGCATGGAGAGTTCGCTCCATCCTGAACTCGCTAAGCGAATGATCTATACAGATCCGAAAAGCGGACGTAGCCAGTTGAATGACATGAGCGCGATGACTCTAGTGCAAGGGACGAGACGCGGCGGCGGCAAGCAGACTCCGAAAGAGAAGCAGTTGAAAGAGGTCACCATTCTTGATCGATTTAACAATGCAGCGATAGTGAAGATAGTTGCGTCCGACTGGATCGATTATCTTTCGGTCGCAAAGTTCAACGGCGAATGGAAGATCATCAACGTATTGTGGGAGTTGAAGCCGAAGACCGCGGAGCCATCAACCTCCAGTGCGGCGAAGCCGTAATTGATCTGCAACGAAATCCCAGGGTTGTCGCTGGCGCTCCAACCCTGGGCTGAAATTAGCGAACGCCTTATGCGTAATTCAAACTGATGTACTACCTAAGTTTCAATTGCTTAACTAACCAATCATCCCGGTCTCTAACAATTTCGTTTAATTCCATCTTATGCGAGGCTTCGTAAAATTTTCGTTGCTTGGGTTCAGTAGCGGCCGCGAATAGAACCGCTGCATCGGCCTGCGAAACGAAGAAGTCGCCTTTTCCAAACTGAAACAATTTGCTCGCATTCCTGACCTGGCGCAAATAATCAGTAAGCTCCAGATTTGAATTCTTTTTTAAGTAGGCCGCCTTTGATTTCGGTTGAGGACCAAGAAACGCCCAATCGTTAAGACTTTGCGTTGCCGCGACGAAGACAAACGTATTAATTCGCTGATCCACTCCGGCCATCAACATCCCGTACATAGCACCAAAATCATGACCAACAAATCCGATGCGTGTCTTGTCAACGTTCGCTTGTGAGAGTATCAGATCAAGAGCCCGTCTGAGTTCTATAACCTGGCGTATTGAATTTTCGTAATCTTTTTCAGGAATTCGATTGCCGAACCAGCTCGGCTCTGACCACATCGCGTCAACTAGAAGCGACACTGCTCCCTTCGGCGCAAGTTGAACAGCTTCGTCCAGGAACTGGGTCCGATTTGATTTCTCTTCGCCAAGCCAGTGCACCCACAAGATACCCGCGAATGGTCCATTCCCCGGGGGGACAACCATGTAGGCCTTTATCGTTCGCCCTGGACCAGGCGAAAACGTGATGTCTCTCACGATCACATCGCCCCGCCGTTCAGACGAAATCTCATTGACAGTCACGGGTGACCGGTCGTTATACCGAAACATCGCGTTGCGCGCCGCGAGTTCAGTCGCAGACTGCGCGTGAGTCGTAAACGAAAATACCAGGAGCAGGAAAAAAACTAGTGTCTTCATAATTCCTCTTCGTTTTAGTCTGGCCTATGGCGTGATTTTGAAATCTACCCACCGTGAGCCATGTCAGCACCAAGTTTAATCGCATTGGCTGCCACTAACTGCGAACTTTTTGAAAGCGCGACTAGTATATAGACGCACCTTCCGACGATAGTTGGAGAAAAGATCCACTCATTAATATTTTTGAGGCAGCAGTATCGATATGCTCAGTAATACCTTTCATGACCTACGCTACGCATTGCGAGCTATGCTCAAGCATCGCAATTTTACTGCCGCCGCTCTCTTGACCCTTGCGCTGGGCATCGGGCTAAACACAACCATTTTCACATTACTATACTCGATAGCACTTCGTCCGTTACCGGTGAAAGATCCCGATCGCGTAGTGAACATCTACCAAATTCTCGGAGGCGAGTTCGATCGTCAGGTTGAAGGTAACGCGTCCCTGCTTTCTTACCCTGAATACGTGAACTATCGAGATCGTGTTGCCGGTATGTCCGGTTTGGCTGCCTCGGCGGATGTACGACTGTCTCTGTACGGTAGCAACGTTGAACGAATCAACGGGCGGATGGTTACCGACAATTACTTTTCGCTTTTAGGAGGCGGAAGTGCTGCCGGCCGCACCTTTGTCGACAAGGAATGTCAGACACCTAATCAATGTCCGGTCGCCGTACTTAGTTATGGTTTCTGGCAGCGAAGATTTGGATCTGATCCGAGTGTAGTCGGTACTTCGCTCACGCTGAATCGCCAGCGCTTCACCGTCATAGGAGTTGCCGCCCGAGACTTTCACGGCGCCGAAATGAACATTCCCGATGTCTGGATTCCATTAACGATGCAGCCGGTGGTGATGCCAGAGAACAAGTTTCTCGACCTTCCTAATTGTAGTTGGCTAAGTGTAGTTGGGCGGCTAAAAGATGGAGTCTCGTTGCAGCAGGTCCAGGCACAGATGCAACTGGTCGCGTCCCAAATGGACCAGAACTATCCCGGACGAAAAACCACGGTCGATGTCATGCCCGGATCGTATCTGAACTCTCCTGAAGTTCGCAGCGAAGGATTACCCGTCGCGATCCTTGTCATGGCTGTAGTTGGCCTGGTCCTACTGATAGCGTGCGCAAACGTGTCGAACCTGATGCTTGCGCGAGCCGCAGCGCGTCGAAAAGAGATCGCTGTCCGACTCGCGCTCGGAGCGAGTCGCTGGCGATTGATCAGATTCCTGCTGACGGAAAGCGTGTTGCTCGCAGTTCTGGGTGGCCTTGCCGGATTAGTGCTATCAATCTTTTTGCCACCCATCTTGTTATCAATCATTCCGGAGGCTGGTCTCGATGTCGACTTCAAACCCAATGCAACTGTCTTTGGTTACATGTTTTTGTTGTCGCTGATTACGGGTGTCGTATTCGGTCTTGCTCCCGCCATCGAATCCACGAAAACCGATTTGACCTCAGCTCTTAAGTCAGTCAGATCAACACGCGTGTCCTTACCACGCTTGCGCAATTTGCTTGTGATTGGTCAGATAGCGGTTTCGCTCGTCCTTCTGATTGGAGCGGGTTTGTTGGTGAGCGTTTTGCTAAGGGCTCATTCCACTGACGTCGGGTTTGATCAGAAGAATCTGGTTGTCGTATCGATGGATCTCTCAACACAGGGCTATGACCAGGCGCGTGCTGCCGCACTCTATGCGCAACTCGCCGAACGTTTGAAAACTTTGCCGGGTATTAAATCTGTGAGTGTTGCGGAGGTGGTGCCTTTTTCCGGCCGGCGCGACGTGCCCATCGACGTCGACGGTTACGGATCATCACTCAGCGTAGGCGAAAACGTGGTGTCTCCGGAATACTTTCAGACGCTTGGGATTCCGCTCCGGCGCGGTCGCGAGTTTACTGAAGAAGATGCTCGTAGCGGAGAGTCACCGGCGGTTATTAGCTTCGCGATGGCCAATCGTTTCTGGTCCAACGTCAACCCCATAGGCCAACGCTTCAAAGATAGCGATGGCACATCACACGAGATTATTGGTGTTGTTGCCGACATAAGCAGCAGGCAGATTGGGATTGATGGCCCCGTCTACTACCGGCCAGCCACGTTGGCGAAGTTAACCGGTCATAGTTTTCTGCTGCGAACAAACGAGAATCAGGGTGGTGTGGTTGGTGCAGTCAGAGAGGTAATACTTTCTTTAGACAAAGACGTCTCTGTTTCGGTAGAACCGCTGGAGGAAAACGTGCGGCGCATGTTGGAACCGGCGCGAATGGGTGCGTGGTTTTCCGGATCAGTTAGTCTGCTGGCATTGCTGATTGCGGCGACTGGTATTTACGGCATGTTGTCGTATCACGTGGTTGAGCGTACGAGCGAGATCGGCATTCGGATGGCACTCGGTGCACAGCGGAGCAACGTTCTACTTTTGATATTGGGCGATGGAATGAAGCTCGCTGGGATCGGCACAGGAATCGGTCTGGCAGGTGCCATCGTGCTTACAAAGTTGATGTCAACGATGCTGTTCGGCATTACGGGGACAGATGCATTGACGTTCGCTGCCGTATCAGTCGGCGCACTCGCAGTTGCATTACTTGCGTGCTACATCCCCGCCAGACGCGCAACGAAAGTAGACCCACTCGTTGCATTACGCAACGAATAAAGCAAAAGTCACTGTTGGACACCTCATCCAGGTAGGGTCCCAGTTTTCGTCGCATTTCGATCCAGTTGTCGCACCTTCTGCAAATACCTCACGACGCGCTGCTCTAGTTCGTGAGGGTACGTGAATCCCAGTTGCTCGCCGACCTCAGTAGCGACGCGACGCATTAAACCAATCGATCGAAAGAGTGCGTCCCAGTTGGCTTCCAACTCAGCTCCGGTATAAGTGCTTTCCAATTCAGTCCACAAGTCGGATCGTAAATGCCGTTTCAATCTGCGACCGTACGGCCCGAACTTGATTGACCATTGCTGGCCGATTTCCACATGCCATTCCAGCATCGGCCGCAAATGCTCCAGCTTTAATGAGTGATCCAGGATGTGTTTTGCGGCCATCATGTCGTCACGCCAGAGAAACTTTGCGACATAGGTCGTATCAAGGAAAAATCCCTCCAGCAATTCCAGGTAGTGCGCTTCGGTCGGCGGCGTCGGGATGTATCCCAAATAAGTAGGCGGCGTTAGGTTAGTCGTTACCTGATCTTTGTCGACTAAGACCTTGTACCCGGCGTCGAACTCTGTGGTCAGACGTTCGTTGTTCACTATCCTTTTTAGGAGTTCCACGGGCCAGAGGCTGAAGTCTATTTTCATGCCGTTCTCGTACTGGACGACGTACGCTGATCGCACTAATCCATCTTCGTCGATGAGTGGATCGCGGTAGACGGCTAGTACTGGCCCAAAGACTTCCAGCCACGATCGATCTACATGAAATGGTTCGATAGCTCGCAGAGACAGAATCACATCATAGTCGGAGAACAGATCGACGGGTGCATTAGGGATGGCGCGGGAACTGGTGAGTACCACGGCACGAACCAGATCCTGCTGGTCGGCCCAACGGATCAAATGTTCGACCACGTCGTTAGTGTGTGTATTACTGCTCAATCGATGTTCTGCCTTTCTTACGATTAAAAATGCTCGGCCTACTTACGCGCCGGTTTTATGCTTACGCGCGCTGATGAACGCCAGAACCAAAGATACGGCAGAGAGAGCGAACAACAGAAACTTCACCGCGAGGACCAGACCCGGCCAAAAAAACTGGTTTACTCCTATCAACCGAAGTAAGATAGCGTCTCAGAAAACGCAGCACACTCTAAACTTTCCGAAGGCTCGTTTCTGATGTTTACCACTCTCGCACCTCCATGTTGGTTAGCACGGGCAAAGAGGCGTTCGCTTCTTCTTACGTCGACTCTGCTTTTACTTGTCCTCTATTCATTTGGGGGCAGCGCACAAACGCCCAGCAAAGCTCCGACTGCGTCGATTTCCGGTCGCGTCACAATTGACGGCAAGGGCGTTGCCGGCATATCGGTCGCGGCCACGACGGGCAGTTCTTCATTGGACAGTCGAACGGTCGCCAAGACAACAACCGATGACGACGGCAAATATCAACTAACCGGACTCGCGGCCGGACAGTTTAAGATCATGCCCCTGGCGAAGGCTTTCGTGGTGGGCACCAGTGACGGCTATGAACAACCGGGAAAATCGATAACTGTCGCCGATGGCGAAACGATTGCAAAAATAGACTTTGCTTTAATCCGCGGAGGGGTGATCACCGGACGCATCACCGATACCGACGGACGTCCGGTTATTGGTGAACGAGTCAATGTTGTGGCCAAGGATGTTCCTGATACTGGTAACCCGGTGGCTATGTTTGATGGACCACGAAATAGGACGGACGACCGTGGCATCTATCGCATCTACGGTCTCAGCCCGGGCAATTACAAGGTCAGCATCGGTCAGGTGGCTTCCGCCGGCACTGTGTCAATTATGGGAATGGGTGGAAGCCAATACACGAAAACCTTCTATCCCGGCGTCGCAGAAGAAGCCAAAGCGACGATCCTTGAAATAAACGAAGGAACTGAAGTCAGCAACATAGACATTGTGGCTCGTAAATCGGGACGCGGCTTTTCAGTCTCTGGTCGTGTTGTGGATGCGGATTCCGGCCAGCCGGTACCGAACGTGTTCGTAGTGCATTCTTCACTTGATGAGGGAACTCAGCAACTCGGAGGCATGAACTTCACCGGCAGCCAGACCGACGCCAATGGCAAGTTTCGTTTAGACAACGTACAACCGGGACATTACGCCGCTTATATGCTTGCGACCGGGGAAGGTACTACCTCGTACAGCGACCAAACGCCCTTCGATGTTTCCGATGGCGATGTCTCGGGTGTCGAGATTAAGGTTCATCGCGGTGCGACAATCAGCGGAGTAGCAGTTGTCGAAAACAACTTCGACCCGGCGGTGGTCTCCTTGCTCCAAAAAGTTTCCATTTTTGCATTCAGCAAGACCAAGGGCGGTGCTCCCTCGTTCAGCCGCAGTCAGATCAACGCCGATGGGAGATTCAATTTCTCCGGACTGGCTCCCGGGAAAGTGCAAATCAGTGTGGCCGGCTTTCCGACTTCACCCAAGGGTCTAACGCTTGTGCGCACAGAGGTTGACGGAATAGAACAGCGAGAGGGGTTCGAAGTAAATGCAGATGCGAAAATTACTGGCGTACGTCTCGTCTTTGCGTACGGCACGGGGTCGATTCGTGGAGAACTAAAAGCCGAGGGCGGCACAATACCCGCGGGCCTTACATTACAAGTCGTCATTCGCTCCGCGACCGGTGGCGCACGCCAATTTAGTGGCGGTGTTGATGCACGTGGCCATTTTGCCCTGGAAAACATTCCGCCCGGCGCCTACGAAATGTCCGTTCGCACCATTGGGCCGGGAACAGCTTCGACGTACACACCGGTGCCGCAAACTGTCAACGTCGATAACGGCCCGGTACAGGTGGTGCTGGTCGTAAACTTCGCCGCTAAGAAAGCAACACCAGAATGAAGACACTTTCCCCGCAAGCGGGAGCCTCGGCATTTTGGCTGGGGTTTGTCTTAGCCATCAGTGGAGTTGTCGCCGTGCAGGCTCAGTCACAACCGGCGGCCAGGTCCACTGCCTCGCCAACACCGACACCGGCTGAGAAACGCGGCCCTAACGAGAACCCGCCCCTCACCGGATCCATCAAAGGCCGCGT
Source organism: Pyrinomonadaceae bacterium (assembly GCA_035758935.1). Taxonomy (GTDB): domain Bacteria; phylum Acidobacteriota; class Blastocatellia; order Pyrinomonadales; family Pyrinomonadaceae; genus PSRF01. The sequence continues at coordinate 7,222 of DASTVU010000062.1, forward strand.
AGTCGCTGACGACGGACGGCCAGTTGTTAATGCAACGCTAACGGCTCAGGCGATTAACGGCCCGCCTTCCATCAGGCAGGCGCAAGGGGATTCCGAAGGAAAGTTCAGTTTCGATGATCTGGCGTCTGCCGCCTACATAGTTTTCGCGGTCGCTCCCGGCTACATCGATGAAGCAATGTCAACTGGCGACCCGAACGATTGGCCGCGACACTTGATTGGGGCACAGTTGAAGATCAAGATGATTAAGGGCGGAGTGATCACCGGTAAGGTGACGAATTCGAAAGGCGATCCGATCGTCGGCGTTCCAGTCCATGCAGTGGCCTTGAACAATCCTTCCGCGGCACCCAGAGACTTCCTCGGAATCGGCGGCGCCGAAAGCGATGACCGCGGTATCTATAGAATCTACGGTCTGAGACCCGGTCCATATGTGGTCAATGCGGGCGGCCCGGGGCAGTTTGGTTTCGCAACCTCGAACGGCTTCGATCTCGATGTGCCGACCTACTATCCTTCGGCCAC
>DASTVU010000063.1:0-4643 GCA_035758935.1 Pyrinomonadaceae bacterium
CATGCGAGCCGAGCATTAACCGCACAATCGTCGCGATGGCTTTTGGATCGCGAGTGAGTGTCATCCTTGTCCATTCCGTCGCGATCTGTTGAGACGATGTATCCGGATTCCAGGCCAGGCGCCCGAACGTGTACCAATTGGCCTGTAACAGATGATGGCCGGTCCAGTTTCGATCTGAACCCGTGTTTGCGACGCCCGCGATGCCGGTTAGACGCTGGCGATAAAGTGAGCCATCCACGACCTTGGTAACAGTCGAACCACGACCGGCAGCAAACGTGTCAGAGTCGAGAAACTCGCGCCACATCGATGCCAGAAACACGAAATGATTCGAGAAGCCGAGATACTCCTGCGTGATCTGCAACTCAGGCATCACTTGCGTCTTCGGCATCCCCCCGAAGAGCGGATGAAACGGCTCACGCGGCTGGAAATCTATTGGACCATTCTTGACCTGCAACAACACATTCGGCGCGAACTTGCCGTCAAATGGTTGCAGGTTTTCATAAGCAGCGCCGGCGCGGTCGTAACCGGGCTTCATGTCGTAGACAAAAGCGCGCCACATGACGATACCGTGATGCGGGGCAACGGCTGCGGCAAGCATGTTAGCGCCGTCAGCGTGTGTGCGATTGTACGTGCGTGGTCCAGGCTGCCCTTCGCTGTTTGCTTTGACGATAAAGCCGCCGAAGTCAGGGATCACTTTGTAGATCTCATCGGCCTTTGCTTTCCACCACGCGATCACTTGCGGCTCGAGCGGATCGGCAGTCGCCAACTTCCCAATCTCGATCGGAGCTGAAAAGCGTGCTGCGAGATAGACACGAATTCCGTAAGGACGGAAGACATTTGCAATTGCCGCAACTTTGTCGAGGTAGTCTGCGGTCAGGATTTGAGCATTCGCGTTGACGTTGTTGAGTACCGTGCCGTTGATGCCGATCGAAGCGTTCGCTCGTGCATAGTCGCTCAGTCGCGGATCTATCCGTCCGGGTAGTTCAGCCCAATTCCAGAGGGACTTCCCTGCGTAGCCGCGTTCGATTGATCCATCGAGATTGTCCCAGTGATTAAGAATACGCAGCTTCAATCGCGGCGACTGGTCCAATTGCAAGCGAGCGAGTGGTTGTTCAGTTTGAAGCAGCCGCAGGAAGTGAAATGTTCCGTAGAGTGCTCCGATGTCTGTCGAAGCCGCAACAACGACGCCCCTGCCAACCGTGCGAATACGATATCCCTCCGGCCCAAGGCTCTTCAGCTCAACATCCCAACCTAGCTTCCGAATCAGATTCGATGTTTGTGGAGTTCCAACAACGACGGAAGCCTCATCGCGATCCCCAACAACGATCGGAGTTCCCAACAATCCGGCACAACCAGCGCTCAACTCCCGACGAATGACATCGAATGTCGCAGACTTTCCCTGAACAGCAATCGATTTGATGTTCTGCCGGTACGCGCTCAATGACCGTGACGGAAGCTTTTCGTATCGCAACCACAACCGGTACCCATCGTCCGCCTTTACACAGGTAATGCCACAAAAAAAGACAAAAAGAACAAAAAGCATGGACCAATACATTTGTGCCTTATGTGCTTCTTTGTGGCTCACAACAGACCCTGCTTTTTCAGAAACTCTCGAATCTTGGCATAGCTGTCGAGCATCTCCTGACGATTGAAGCCGCCATGCTTACGACCGCGAATCGTCACGAGCTGATTCGGCACGCCCGCCTTGTCCAACATACCGTGCAAACGAACCGCATGAGCGTACGGCGCAACATCGTCGAACTCGCCATGTATCGTAATGATGGGCGGTAACCCCGCGCGGACGTAATTGACCGGTGAAAGCTGTTTCGCAAGCTGCTCGCTGTTGCCCATACTTCCAAACCACTCGCGCGCATAGTTCTTCGCGTTTGGACCTTCAAGTAAATCAGCGACGTCCCCAATGCCAAACCAGTTAACAATCGCCGCCACTTTCAGCTCCGGAACAGCAGACGTATTCCAACGCGCACCACCATCAACCACACATTGACGATCGAACACATTGTTCGCCGGCAACATACCCGTGATCAAAGACAGATGTCCGCCCGCAGACGTTCCAGTCAAAACAAACTTCGACGCATCGAGTGAATACTCACGCGTATGATTCGTTATCCAACGAAGCGCACAGCGAGCGTCTTCAACTGCCGCGGGCGCCGGCGACTGGTGCCCCGTTCGATACTCAACATTGATCGCCGACCAACCCATCGACAGGTAGGGCAGCAGAAATAGAACGTTGCGTTCCTTCTGCCCATCAACCCATCCGCCGCCATGGAAAAGAATCAACGTCGGCGTCGGATTCGTCCTGTTTTTGGGGAGATAAAGATCGAGCTTCAGCTCGAAGTTGTTTGCCTTTGCATAAGTGACATTCGGAAAAATGTCGTACTCAGCAGCAACGTAGTCGATCCATTGAGCGGAACTCGTCTGGCCAACCGCCGAACCCGTTATCCACAGATTACACAGGACAAATAAAACAATCTGCGTAATCTGTGGATAGTTTTTTTTAATCGTCATGCAAGTCAGAAGCTAAGTCGCGCCCCGAAACGCCACTGGCGCGACTGGTTGGGGCCATAAAGCCCGGTGATAAATCCGAAGTTACCGTTGTTGGTGTCACTGGTGGGATTCGCGAAGTTCGCGTGGTTCGTCGCGTTCAACGCCTCGGCTCGGAGTTGGAACTTCACTTTTTCCGTGACAGAAAACGTTCGGAAGATACTCAAGTCCGTCTCGAAGAATCCCGGACCACGCAGATTGTTTCGACCCCCAGTTCCGAAGCGGGCGCCGGTTTCGTCCGCCCAGGCACAGTTTGATGTGCAGGACACTCCTTGTATGGTCTTACCCTGCACCGTATTCGTGAAGTATGGTCCCGCCGATGCACCAACCTGCGAGGAGATTCCTATTCCGCCCAGAATGGCGATATCAGGAATTAATTGATTCGGTACCTGGCCGCTGCCTCCTGCCAGTAAACCTGGAGCGTTGCCCTGAATCACGTAAAACGGTATGCCGCTCATAATACTCATGACACCGCTGACCTGGAAGCCGCCGAGAACCTTGCTGCTCCAACCATCCCTGGCCCACCGCTCGCCTTTGCCAAAAGGCAGGTCATAGACGCCATACATTTGCAGGTTGTGCGTCCGATCATAACTGGCTGGACCTCGATTCCGTTGTTTCTCCGGCAGGTATTGGATTCTCGGACCGCCATCGTTATCCGCGAAGTTGATCGTCTTGGACCACGTGTAAGCGGTTCCAAAGGTCGAGTTGGCCCATCGCCTGGTGAATAACGCCTGCAGGGAATCATAGGTTGTGTCGCCATACGGTTGGATCGAGTTGATATCTCCTACCAAACCAAATTTGACCGCCAGTGGCCGGCCTGCGTTCCCCGTTCCCGGAGGACCAGCGTTGATATTGATGAAACCCATCTGTCCGATAACCCGCGTGCCGACGTAGCCAACCTGAGCGGCGAACTTCCATGGCAGTTGACGTTCGATAAAGGCGTTAAAGGAGTGAATCCTCTTGCGCGGTTCATCAATCGGAAAAGTTGTGGTACCGGTATTCGATGGCAAAGGCAGAATTCCCTGACTCAGATCTGGGGCAGGACTCGTGTTAATTAACCCTTGCCGCAAAGTAGTTACGGGGATGAACGAGTTGGTAGCGCCGTTGAAAGTAATTGCAGGCATCGACCAGATATTGGCGATCGGATAAGCATTTCTGACGTCCTGGAAAGGCCGAGGATCAGAGGATTGTCCGTAGCCGCCGCGAAACACGGTCTTGTCGTTGGCGCGGTAAGCAATTCCAAAACGCGGCAGGAATAGATTCCTACCTGACACTGCGCCCCCATTAATATCGAGACCGCTCAATCCCCCGGTGACGACCTTCCCGGTGTTTGGATCGAAACGATTGATGCCGGTGTTATCCTTTCTCGGAGTGGTAAACCTCTCCCAACGCAACCCGTAAATAAACGTAAGGTCGCGGGTAATCTGCCAATGGTCGCGAGCATAACCTGCATACTGTTTCCAATACACCGAGTTCGGATTGCGAAGCTGGTCAACTTTACCTGCAGAGGTCGGCAGGCCAAGCAGAAAGTCCGCCCAGTTGTTGAACCGGTTTGCCGCCGCGGGACTGCGGGTAAAGCCCAGACCTTCACATTGTGCAACGGTCGCGCTTGCAGGGCAGCCCTGCAGAGCCGTTGCGTTCCCGCTGAAGCCGAACGTGCCCCGCACGGTCTGGAATGCTCCGCCCTGTGGTTGAAAGTGATTGAGCTGCGCGTTTAGATAGTCGACGCCGAAGCGGAACGAGTGAGCGCCTTTGAGCCAGGAAAGGTTCGCTGCACCCACGTACTGATTATCGCGGAATAGAAACGGGTTCCCAGTGTTGTCGTTGCCGATATTGGTCCATCCCGCGCCAATCTGAAACGAGGGGACTCCGCCCTGGAGCCGATCGGGGCCATTCGTGCCCGGGATCTTTAAGACGTCTAAGCCAAAGTTCGAGACGATATCGAACCCTTCAGCACCTAATCGCTGCCTGGTGTAACCAACATTTCCATCCAGGACGATTGTGGGCGTAAACGTGTAGCTGGCGCCAAGGCCGAACACATTGATCAAACCCGGAGCCGTTCCTAATTGACCGCCGTTCAA
>DASTVU010000064.1:0-5448 GCA_035758935.1 Pyrinomonadaceae bacterium
GCCCATTACGCCAAAGACTTGAGCACGAGACTCGTTGCCGATGCGCGATTTCCGCACGGAGTACGACCATACACAGTTCGAGAGTATGCGCGGTTGCAAGGCGTACCTGACGCATTCACTTTTGCGGGAGGCGCTAACGACGCGTATCGAATGATCGGCAACGGTGTTTCAGTTCCCGTCGGGGAATGGATCGGTTCTGAGATCAAACGCTATTTCAATTGATTGATGCCGCAAAATTTTTTAGTGACAAGCGAAAATCGCGGCGGTATAGTGCGGGGACCCATCCACAAAACGAAGCGGGCCGACTTGTGCCGTTAACACAAATCAGCCCTAGAACCTCAACCTTCTCAAGAAAGGATGAAGCTCATGACTAGTGATAGTAGCGCAACCGCGCGTCCTGAAACACCTCACGTAACAAGAACAACCAGAACCAACACCATAATGAACGCTCTCAAACAAAAAGCGCATGCGGTCTTAAATGACAAGACGATCGATCCGCAGAGTCGGGCGATTATTCGGTACGCGTTGGAAACACACGATCCGTGGCTTGCACGGCTCGTGAGGCGGGCAGAAGCGGGTGAAGAGGTCACTGAGAGCCTGCAAGAGCTCGATACCAACGAAGATGATCCAAGCGATGAAAAGATTGCGGCACTGGCGGAGTTGATCTGTAGACGCGACGATGAACCGGCAATCAAATCCGCGGCGTTGGTCGTTCTAATGTCGGCACTTGAAAACGCCATACACCCAAGGGCACTCGCGAATACGGCAAAGCACATTGCTTTTACTCGCTGTGGCGAGTTGAACTTCTGTGGTGTGATTGACGCTCAGATTCCAGTGTTCGAGAGCGAGATCCTTCGCGAGTGACTCGCTAGCCGGAACTCCCCACCGGCTACCCCCAAACGTGCTAAGATCCTTTGCATGAAAAAAGCTTCTGCGTTGGCTGACTGGACTCCCGAAGAGATCGCGCTCGGTAAAAAGTGGGTTGAGACGTGGAAGCTGGCTGCCGAGGATCTTGAGCGCATAAAGCGTAAGGAGATCCGCGAACTCGACACTTACAAAACCATTTCTCTTCTTTGTGGAGACGCCGATTACACCAAGCCTCCTTATGCACCAAAGCCGTGGTCTGGATTAGTCGAACAACAGAGATTGTTCAAAAAGGCGGCGGGTCGTGAATAAGGTTTTTGAAGCTGCCGCTGAACTACAAAATGTTTGCCAGTCGCAAGGCTGGCAGTTTTGCTTTATCGGCGGCCTCGCCCTTCAGCGCTGGAGTGAACCTCGCGAAACAGTTGACGTCGCGGGCAAGACTGGGCCGATATTGAACGAATCATCGTCCGCCAAACAGGCAAGCTGGATTGGGATTACATCCACGAGCAACTTAGGCCGCTCGCGGAATTAAAGGATGCACCCGAGATCATTGATCAACTTGACGCGCGTCGGGTCGAGTTTGAGCGATAGCGATCAAGGCGACGCAATTCGAATAACTCCTACATTACTCGTTTGCCCTCGCAGCGTCACTCTCAGTTTCAACTCACTGGAGCCATTGACATTGTTCGGCAGGCGCACGACGATTTGCTTCAGTGTGGGTTCGTTTGCCACGGCGCTCACTGACTCCACCTGAAGCGAGCGGATAAAGCCGAAATCATCTTCACCACTTGCCGTTACGGCCGACGCATCCTCGCCGGGAAGCAGGTCCAGGTTCAAAGCAAATAGCGTGATTCTCGTGCGGAGGTCTGGTCCGAAGTTGAAGGCGCTTACTAGTGGAAACGGATCGCGCAGCAACGTATTGAGCTCGAGTGCGGCGGCTCTCTCAGAGTTTTCTTCCAACAACAATTTGATCAGATCATCATCCTGGATCGTAGCCACTCCCTGCGAATCGACAATAGTAGCCTCAGTAGGATTTGTCAGATTGACGAAAAAGTTTTCGCTGGACTCAATCACCAGATCACCATTGACGACCACAGAAATAATTCCGAAGCTGGCGCCGGGAGCGAACGTGAAGGTGTCCGTTTTAGCAGTGTAGTCCGAACCGGCCTGAGCGCTGCCGTCGGCGGTCGAGTACTGAACCGAGATTTGTTTGCTGCTCGGGCTTGATAAGCTCAAGAGCAAGTTGAATGAAATTGTGCCATTGGTTTCGGCGGCTGTTACGTCGCTGATTCTGATTCCGGGCACAGGATCATCATTCTGTATTGTTATCGTCGCCGTACCTCGATCGATAGTGACGTTAACCGGATTGCTCAAGCTAACGGTGAACGTCTCATCTTCCTCGAATATTCTGTCGCCCAGAATCTGGAAAAAGACCTGCTGCGAAGTAGCGCCTGCGGAGACAGTGGCGGTTGTGGTGGGAAAGCTGTAATCGACGCTCTGAGTCGCTGTTCCCGGAGATTGAGTCAGAGTCACACTGACTGGTTTGCCACTAACGGCTGCGAGCGTCAGATTGAAAGAGCCCGCTATCAGTCCGTTGTTCCCTTCAACAATCGTAGCGTCACTAATTGAAATTGCCGGTGGTGAATCGTTATCCGTAATGGTGAGAATGCTCGCACTTAAGCTCCCGGCCGACTCTCCCGTCGCGTTGAAATCGCTCAACGTCAACAGCGCCGTCTCGTTGAATTCATCTGTAGTGTCATCAATCAACTGCACGACAATATTCTTTGTCGTTTCACCGTCAGCAAAAACAACCGAACCCGTTGCGGCCGAGTAGTCGACTCCCGGCTTCGCAGAGCCGTTGCTCGTCGCATATTGAACGGTGAGAGCACCGCTGGTATTGCCAGTGCGAGTGATACCGAACGTGGCAGTCGCATCCGTCTCGTTGACGGCGACACCGGTGAGATCAAACTGCACTCGGCCCTGATTCGCGACGCCAAAAATATTGATCCCGAAAATAGTGTTAGGGACCATGTCGGTTGCACTACTCTCAAAAAAGGTGAAGCGACCATCGGCGCTAATCACCGGATAGTCGCCGCCGTTGTTGGCCGTAGCGGTACCGCCCAGGTTCGCGCTGAGTAGTGTGGTTGTCCCCGCATTGACGTCGCGAAGGTAGACATCCGAGCGGTTGTTCGTATCGGGCGTCGAAACAAAACCACTGCCGAAACCGATGAATGCGACATACCGGCCGTCACTACTCATCACTGCACCCAATACATCATTTCCGGCTCCGGTGTCGCCGCTCGTTGTTCCACTGATCAATACGGTGGTGCTTGTTTGCATGTCTCTGCGGAACGCGTCGATGCCGTTATTCAAGTCGTTCGCGACATAACCTTTCGCGTTGCTTTGAAACGTGATGTAACGACCGTCAGTGCTGACGACAGGAAAGTAACCGAAGTTTGATGGTCCAAGGCTGCCGGTGTTGGTGATCGTTGTGCTGACCATTTCGGTCGTGCCGGTTTGCAGATCTCGCCGGAAAAGGTCGAGCCCAGTGCCGGAGTCGTTTGCGGTGATATTTGGCGCAGAACTCTGAAAGACCGCGAATCTTCCGTCACCGCTGATAACCGGTACCGCACCTCCCACGCTCACAGTCCCCTGCATGTTGACGCTCAACAGCGTCGTTATTCCAGTCTGCAAATCACGCGCATATACTTCGTTGTTTCCGGCCGTAGGAGTCGTTACAAGGTTTGTCGCAAAGCTCTCGAAGACGACGATTCGTCCATCATTACTGATGTTTGCTCGTGGGGCCTTGTCTTTCGGCACATTCGCGGTCAACGAATTGGCGTTGCCGGAAGCCGTGCAGCCAACATTGCAACTCACCAGAAGCGTCGTCCCGGTTTCAAGGTCGCGCGCGTAAACATCGAACACGTTGTTTGTATCAATAGTGCTGAGGTTGGAAGCGAGGCTTTGAAAGACTACTACCCGGCCATTGGCGCTTATGGTCGGTTTAATCGACTCCAGAGTGCCGCTGCCAGAACCCGCGGTGTTTACACTAACCAGACTCGTGACTCCTGTTTGCATGTCGCGGACGAAGATGTCCGACCAGGTGTTGGTGTCATTGGCAACAAGGTTATTAGCACGGCTTTCGAAGACTATAAAACGTCCATCAGCACTGATGGCCGGGTTTTGTGAATCGCCGTTTCCGCCATCCGTGCCTGCAAGGTTTGCGCTGACCAGGGTTGTAACACCTGTCTGCAAGTCTCGGCGGAAGATATTCTTTCTTGCGTTAGGGCCTAGTGGTGCAAGGTTAAAGGCAAAACTCTCAAAAGCTACAAATCTTCCATTTGCACTAACGACCGGGTCCTCGCTAAGCGAATTACCGCTGGCAACGTCGGCATGTTGGATACTGACGAGGACTGGCTTCTGGGCCATCGCGCCCGATCCAAATATGAACAGAAGAAGGCTAAGAGAGCATGCTGGGGGAATAAATTTCCGAAAGGTCATGATGAAATTGGTGGACTTGCCGATAAGTTAAGGTACGAAACGCTACGATCAGGATTAGCGGGGAGATTCGCGATATCGCGCGCTCATTATGTGCTGTTTGCGGTGTAAAATCAAAAAGCGATACGTATATGAGCTCGGGACATCTTATGAATTCCGTAACGGACACAACATTGCCGCCTGAGGTTTGCGATCGGACGGCATGGTATGCCACGGATAACACGGATTGCGTAGAAGAGATCTCCGCTGATCAGATTGCCGAGGTTGAGGACGCGGTTCAGGAATTGGAAAGAGCAGGGGTTGAGATTGAAAAGATAACCGCCGATGGCGTTCCGTTACCGACGTTGGGGCCACGGTTGCAAGGGTTACTCGACGAGGTGCTCAATGGGCGTGGGTTTGTTTTGATAAGACGGCTGCCGGTGGAGCGCTGGACCAGAAGGCAGGCGGCGATTGCGTTTCTGATTATTGGTGCGCAGCTCGGGAATCTGCGGATGCAGAATGCCGAGGGGCATTTGCTCGGGCATGTCAGGGACCTGGGAAGGTCGAGCGATGATCCGAATACGCGGATTTATCAGACGCGCGAGCGGCAGACGTTTCACACTGACTCTTGTGATGTGGTTGGTCTGTTGTGTTTGCAGGCAGCGAAATCGGGTGGACTGTCGAGTCTTGTTTCGTCGACAACGATCTTCAACGAGATGCGGCGTCGCAGGCCGGATCTGCTCAGAGTCCTGATGGAGCCGATTGAAACAGACCGGCGCGGTGAAGTTCCGGAAGGAAGCAAACCGTATTTCAACATTCCTGTCTTCAATTATCATGAGCGCCTCGTCTCGGCGATTTACCAGCGGCAGTACATCGAATCGGCGCGACGCTTCCCCGGCGTCGCACCACTTACTCACTCCCAAATCGAAGCTCTCAATCTATTCGACGAACTTGCAAACGACCCGCAGTTAAACCTGATGATGGAACTGCAACCTGGCGACATTCAGTTCGTGCACAATCACACCATTCTGCACGATCGCACTGCGTTCGAAGATTACCCTGAGCCGGAACGCAAGCGTCACCTGTTGCGTCTTTGGCTGGCTCCGT
>DASTVU010000065.1:0-4403 GCA_035758935.1 Pyrinomonadaceae bacterium
GATGGGAATGCTCGATCCACATCCGGCGCTGAAGGCTGTGGTCCAGCAAGCGTCGCCCGCAGACATGTGGCTCGGCGACGATTTTCATCACAACGGCGCTTTTCGTTTGAGTTATGGCTTGGAATACTCGTACATGATGGAGTCGTCGAAAGAGATTACAGACCCCACCAAGATCATCGATAAGTTCGACGCGTACGAGTGGTATCTCAATCTCGGCCCGCTCTCAAACGCCGATAAGAAGTATTTCAACGGCAGGCTCCCGACCTGGACCGCATTTGTTAACGAGCCTGACTACAGTGCGTTCTGGAAACGCCAGGGTTTTGCTCCGTGGCTGAACCGCGTCACTGTGCCGATTTTGAATGTTGCCGGCTGGTGGGACCAGGAAGACTTCTACGGTCCTATCAAGATCTACGAACTACTCGAACGCCACGACACGGCTAAACAAAACTTTCTGGTTGTTGGTCCATGGAATCATGGTGGCTGGTCGAGAGGCGACGGAAGCAAGCTCGGTCGCATCGATTTTGGCAGTCCCACGGCTGCTCACTACCGCCGCAACATTCTCGCTCCGTTCTTCGCTCATTATTTGAAAGACAAAGGGGCGGGCGAACGACCGGAAGCATTGACGTTTCGCACGGGCGTCAATCAGTGGGTCGAACACAACGAGTGGCCGCCGAAACGCAACGTTGCTGAACGCCGGCTCTACCTTCAGGCAAACCGGAAATTGTCGTTCGAAACGCCGGCGGGTACAGCGGCCTTCGACAGTTATGTTTCTGACCCGGCGACTCCGGTTCCTTATCGTCCGCGACCGATTCAGGTCCGTTCGGGTTGGCCTGTCTGGTTAGTCGAGGATCAGCGTTTTGTCGATCGTCGGCCGGATGTTCTTACGTTTGAGAGTGAGACGTTGACAGAAGATCTCACCGTGTCGGGAAAGATCATCGCGAATCTCTTTGCCTCAACGTCGGGAACAGACAGCGACTGGATCGTGAAGCTGATCGACGTTTATCCCGATAAGTTTGAAGCGGACCCGACGATGAGTGGATATCAGCTCATGATTGCGGGCGATGTCTTTCGTGGCCGGTATTTGAAGAGTTTTGAGAAGCCGGAGCCGCTCGTGGCGAACACGATTTATCACTACCAGATCGGATTTCCTGCCAACGATCATACTTTTAAAAAGGGCCACCGTATTATGGTGCAGGTGCATAGCACCTGGTTTCCGGTTATCGATCGAAACCCGCAAAAGTTTGTAGCGAACATTTTCAAGGCGACTGAGACTGACTTTCAGCCGGTAACGCAAAAAGTCTTTCGCTCCGGCAAGCACGCCTCTTACATCGCCCTTCCGATCCAAGGTAACTAGGCGCCGCACTCCAAGGTAGTGCCAATATCCCAGTATGAAAAATAGAACTCTAATCAACCGGCGCGAGATGATTAAGAGCGTCGGTCTTGCTACGGCTGCGATCATTTCAGCGCCGATGATTAATCGCGGGCGCTTTCGTCTGTTTGCAGGTTCAACCACTGAATACTCGAGGCAGGCGATAGATTTGGTTGGACGAGCGACTGTGATCGACATGCTCAGCGTGTTGACGCTCGACTTCGGCAAATCGACGAGGTGGTTCAGGGATCCGGAAACATTCACTGCTGCCGATCTCCAGCCATTCATCGCTTCGGGTATAAACGTCATTCATCCGGCTATCGGCATGGGTGGTCCCAATGCTTACGATAGCGGGCTCCAATTCTTCGCTTCCTGGAACGGCTTCATCGCTAACGACGGCGATCACTTCATGCGCGTCGATAGCGCCGCCGATCTGAAGCGGATCAAAAAATCAGGCAAAATCGGGATCATTCTCGGCCTTCAGAATTCGGAACACTTCCGGCGGCCTGACGATGTCGATTTCTTTCGTGGACTGGGCCAGCGTGTTTCTCAACTCACCTACAACTCGCGCAACCTCATTGGCAATGGTTCAACTGAAAGACGCGATGAAGGTATCTCCGACTTCGGTGTCACGATCATTGAGCGCATGAACAAAGTCGGAATGGCGGTTGATGTGTCGCATTGCGGCGATCGCACGACACTCGACGCCTTCGAGATCTCGAAGAAGCCGGTTTTGATCACACACTCAAACTGTCGCGCGCTTGTGCCGAATCATCCGCGTCTGAAGACTGACGAAGCCATTAAGAAGGTTGGACAAGCCGGCAGTGTCATTGGCATCACCGGTGTGCGCATGTTTGTCAAAGGTGATGAGCCGACAACTGTCGAGCACGTGTTGGATCACTTCGATCACGTCAGAAAACTAATTGGACCGGAGCATCTTGGCGTGGGCAGTGACATTGATCTCTACGGCTACGATGCGATGCCGCCAGAGCTCAATAAACAACTGCGCGCCGGCTACAAAGGCTCTTACGCCTTCCGCGAGAAGATCGACATCGAAGGTCTCGATCATCCGAAGCGAATGTTTGATTTGACGGAAGGATTGATTCGACGCAAGTACAGCGACGCGGATATCGAAGGAATTTTAGGTGGAAATTTCGAACGCGTGCTCACTCAGATTTGGACAGTTTAAGCCACAGATTTACACGGATTTGCACTGATAAGGAGTGGAATCGTGAAAAAGACGATCGCGTTAGCGTTGATGTTGATTATTGCGTTGAGTGTGGTGGGCCAGGCGCCCGATGAGGCGATCAGGAAGAGGGAAGGAGCGCAGTCCCCAGTTCCTGCTCCAGCGCAAACCGGTGCGCATGAAATGACTGCCGCCGACGTCGAAGCGTTTCTGGATGGACTCGTCCCACTCCAAATCAAACAGTCAGACATCGCGGGCGCCACGATCTCGGTGGTCAAAGACGGCAAACTGCTTTTCGCAAAAGGCTACGGCTATGCGGATGTCAAAAATAATAAGCCAGTCTCGCCCCAGGAAACGCTCTTCCGCCCAGGCTCGATTTCAAAACTGTTCACGTGGACCGCGATCATGCAGTTGTACGAACAGGGAAAACTCGATCTTGACCGCGACATAAACGAGTATCTCGATTACAAAATTCCCGATGCGTTCGGCAAACCAATCACGCTAAAGAACGTACTGACTCACACGCCGGGCTTTGAAGAGCAGGTCAAAGACTTAATCACGCAGAACTCCGGCGCTCCAAACCTGGGGCAGTATCTGAAGACGCATATCCCCACTCGGATCTATCCACCCGGAACAGTGCCGGCTTACTCAAATTACGCAACCACTGTGGCCGGCTACATCGTCGAGCGTGTCTCGGGCCGACCCTTCGATGAGTACGTGGCTGAAAACATCTTCAAGCCGCTCAACATGACTCACTCGACGTTCACGCAGCCACTTCCATCAAACCTCGCGCCGTTGATGTCGAATGGTTATCGTCTCGGTTCTGGTGATGCGCAGCCGTTTGAGATCGTCAACCCGTTCCCGGCAGGTAGTTTGAGTAGTAGTGCTACGGATATGGCGCAGTTCATGATCGCTCACTTGCAGGAAGGGCAGCTCGGCAACGCCCGGATTCTCAAACCCGAGACAGCACGGCTGATGCACAGCCGTCTCTTTGCTCTCGACGACAACATGAACGCGATGTGTTATGGCTTCTACGAAGAGTCGCGAAACGGACACCGCATCATCGGCCATGGCGGCGACACAGTTTTCTTCCACAGCGATCTGCATCTGGTGCTGGACCAGAAACTGGGATTCTTCGTTTCGTATAACAGTGGCGGACGCGGTGACAGTCCAGGAAGAGTAAATCTCTGGCAGGCATTTCTCGATCGTTACTATCCGTACACCGCAAATCCCGCAACTTCCGCGACCGCGAAGGATGACGCGAAGGCTGCCGAAGGCACGTACACCCTGAGCCGGCGCAGCGAAACGTCGTTCCTGAAAACAGCGACGCTACTCGGACAATTCACCGTTGCAGCAGTTGGAGATGGCGACATCGAAACGCCTCAGTTGACGAGTGCGAACGGCAAACCAAAACGCTGGCAGGGAATCGGCCCGATGACGTTTCTCGAGCGTGGTGGCCAGGATAAGCTGGTCTTCAAACCCGATCAGAATGGCGTCATGCAAATGGTTCTGCCGTATCCGTTTTTTGTGGGCCAACGGGTAGGCATGTTGCAAAACGGAAAGCTCCTCGTAATAGTCCTCGTGGTTTCCCTCGTGCTGATGTTACTAACGTTGATACTCTGGCCGGTGGGATGGTTTGTGAGAAGACACTACGGTCACAAGTTGGAATTGAGTCCGCGTGAGCGATTGCTGCGGATTCTGGTGCGGGTGGTCTTTGTGCTCAATTTGATCTTTGTTGCAGCACTGTTCGGGCTTACAATGTATGGCCTCGAACACCTCGAAGTTTTCAGCGATCGTGGGACTCTCTGGTTTCGCTTGATTCAGATAGTTGGTCTAATCGGAGCGATT
>DASTVU010000066.1:0-3840 GCA_035758935.1 Pyrinomonadaceae bacterium
CCGGTGCGCACGCGTGATGTCTCTGGTCCAAATGCCCGCCGAAAGACCGTAAATCGTGTCGTTTGCCTGTTTGATCAGATCGTCTTCGTCTGTGAAACTGATCACCGACACAACCGGACCAAAGATCTCTTCCTGCGCCACCCGCATACTATTATTCACTTCCGAAAAGATCGTCGGACTGAAGAAGTAACCTTTCTGGAACTCCGCGTCGAGCTGCGGCGACTGGCCACCGGTTACGACAGTCGCGCCTTCTTCACGCGCGATGTCAACGTAACCCTTGATGCGATTCAGTTGCTCTTCTGAAACCTGCGGTCCCATCTGAGTGGTCTTATTCATCGGATCGCCAACGGCGATCTTGCTTGCCTTGTCAGAAAACTTGTCGAGAAACTGATCCTTGATTGACTCTTCCACAAAGAGTCGCGAACCCGCACAACACACCTGGCCCTGGTTGTAGAAAATCCCCATCATCGCGCCTGCTACTGCCTGGTCCAGATCGGAATCAGCAAAGACGATGTTCGGCGCTTTGCCACCCAACTCGAGCGACACTTTGGTCAGATTGTCTGCCGCTGATTTTGCAATCAGCTTCCCGACTTCAGTCGAACCGGTGAAAGCAACCTTGTCGATGCCTGGATGTCCAGCGAGAGCGGCGCCGGCAGTTTCACCATAACCGGGAACGATATTGACGACACCTTCAGGGAACCCCGCTTCCTGGATCAACTTCGCGAGTTCCATTGCGCCGACAGGAGTTTGCTCGGCAGGTTTGAGAACAATCGTGTTGCCGGCTGCGAGCGCAGGCGCGAGTTTCCACGCTGCCATCAGGAGTGGAAAGTTCCAGGGAATGATCTGGCCACAAACGCCAATCGGCTCGCGCAACGTGTAGTTGAACATCTTGCCGGGAACAGGAATCGTTTCGCCTTCGATCTTTGTGGACCAGCCTGCGAAGTATTCGAAGTTCTCGACCACTTGCGGCAGATCGACGTAAAGAGATTCTTTGATCGGCTTGCCATTGTCGGCAGTTTCAAGCGCAGCGAGGGCATCTGCGTTCTGCTCGATCAACTGTGAGAGCTTGTAAAGCATCCGGCCGCGATCGCGTGCGCTGATCTTGGACCACTTCCCTTCGAAGGCCCTTCGTGCGGCTGCGACTGCTTTATCGATATCAGCTTTGTCGCCCTCGGCAACCTCAGCGAGTGTCTCGCCGGTCGCCGGATTCGGGGTTTTGAAAGTCTTTCCCGATTCCGAGTCGACCCACTGACCATCGATGAACAACTGATACTTCTTTGGTGCTAATTCTGCAGACGACATAAATCTCCTATCTGTAATCAATCCGTTTAAATCTGTGGCTAAAACTCCGTCGTACCGGACAGCAATTGCCGCAACACGTACGGCAGGATTCCACCGTGACGGTAATAATCAACCTCGATCGACGTGTCGATCCTCAAAGTGATCGGTATCTCTTCACTCGTCCCATCTGCACGATGAATGACGAGCGTAACATCCTGTCGGGGCTCAATCCCCGATTCAATTCCGAGCAGATCAAATATCTCACTGCCATCGAGCTTCAATGAAGCGGCGTTCGTGTCGTCTTTGAACTGACACGGCAGCACACCCATTCCCACGAGATTGCTGCGATGAATCCGCTCGAAGCTCTGCGCAATCACTGCTTTGACACCAAGCAGCCTCGTTCCTTTCGCCGCCCAGTCGCGCGAACTTCCCGTGCCGTATTCCTGCCCCGCAACAATTACGAGGGGAACTCCTTCCGACTGATAACGCATCGACGCATCGTAGATGCTCATGCGATCGCCTTCGGGATGATGAATCGTCACGCCACCTTCAACTCCAGGCACCATCAAATTCTTGATGCGGACATTTGCAAACGTGCCACGAACCATCACTTCGTGATTGCCACGTCTCGCGCCGTAACTGTTGAAATCTTTTATGTCGACGCCGCGTTCCTGCAAATACAAGCCCGCTGGTGACGAAGGCTTGATCGCGCCCGCAGGACTGATGTGATCGGTTGTCACTGAATCACCAAAGATCGCGAGCGGTCGCGCGCCTTTAACATCAGTGACAGGCAAAGTTGTGCTGTGAAATTCGTCGAAGTACGGAGGTTCGCGAATGTAGGTCGATTCCGATTCCCATTGATACACATTGCCTGTGGTAGTCGGAATGTCGTTCCAAAGCGGGTTATGCTCAGCAAAGTTGCTGTAAAGCTTTTGATAAGTCGCCGGATCAAACGCCGCGCTCATCAGGTCGTTGATTTCTTCCATCGTGGGCCAGATATCGCGCAAGTAGACATCTTCGCCGAACTCGTCCTGACCAACCGGATCCGTCGCCAGGTCCAGATCTATTCGCCCAGCGATTGCAAACGCTACCACGAGCGGCGGGCTCATCAGGAAGTTTGCTCTGATGCTTTGATGCACGCGCGCCTCGAAGTTTCGATTACCGGACAGAACCGAAGCGGCAACCACGTCGCGTTCATTTACGATCTGCTCGATCGCCGGATCGAGTGGTCCGGAGTTTCCGATACAGGTCGTGCAGCCATAACCAACAAGGTTGAAGCCCAGCTCATTCAGATACTGCTGCAGACCGGTTCGTTCGAGATATTCGGTGACAACTCGCGATCCAGGCGCAAGAGAATTTTTGACTTTCGGACTGACAGTCAATCCCTTTGCGACGGCCTTTTTCGCAAGTAGTCCGGCCGCAAGCATCACGCTCGGATTGGATGTGTTGGTACACGACGTGATCGCGGCAATCAGAACATCACCATGGCCCACGAGCTCATCACCAGTCGGAAACTCGTCTTCAGGAATCTCCGCCACGATGTCCGGAGTGGGACGGTTGTTGACCATTTCCGTTTCCGTCCAGACGTTGGTGTTTGCAGTTGTCTGGTGATTACTTGCAACTCCAGGCACGCTTTCGGATCGCTGCTCACCACCGCCTGCAACTACACGTTGCCTGTCCGCACCAATCTTGACGTGATAACGCGTCCAAAGCTCGCCCTCGGTTTTACCGTAGCCTCCCTCAGCGACAGGCCTCACCATCAGTTCATTGAACTGCGTTTTCAGCGCTGACAGTTCGATACGATCCTGTGGACGTTTCGGACCAGCGACACTTGGAACAATCGAACCGAGATCCAGATCGAGCACGACGCTGTAATCACACTCACCCTTACGTGGTATGCCGAACATGCCCTGTGCCTTGTAATAATTTCTGACAACGTCGACGTGCTCTTTCGTGCGGCCGGTAGCAAGAAGATAGGTGCAAGTTTCCTCATCGACCGGGAAGAAGCCCATCGTTGCACCGTACTCCGGAGCCATGTTGGCGATCGTCGCACGGTCAGTGACAGACAAGCTTGCGGCGCCGTCGCCGTGAAACTCCACAAACTTTCCGACCACCTTCGCCTTACGCATCATCTCCGTGACTCGCAGAACAAGGTCCGTTGCCGTCACACCTTCACGCAGACTGCCGCTCAAGTGAACACCAACAACATCAGGAGTTAAGAAATAAACCGGCTGGCCCAACATCGCAGCCTCGGCTTCAATACCGCCGACGCCCCAACCAACAACTCCGAGTCCGTTGACCATCGTCGTGTGTGAATCGGTGCCAACCAGCGAATCCGGGAAGTAAACAGATTTCTCCCAAACGTTCTTTGCAAGATATTCGAGATTTACCTGGTGACAGATGCCGATGCCCGGCGGGATCACCTGAAACCCGTCAAAAGCCTGCGTGCCCCACTTCAGAAACTGGTAACGCGACCGATTGCGTCGGAACTCCATCTCCATATTCTTTTCAAACGCATCGCGCGTGCTCGAGAAGTCGACCTGGACCGAGTGGTCTATC
>DASTVU010000067.1:0-30858 GCA_035758935.1 Pyrinomonadaceae bacterium
ATACTCGCGAGATCTTGCACTTCCTGCACAGGCGCCTGCTGGCGAGGCGTACCTTGTGTGGTGCGCTGTTGCGGTGTAGGAGACGCCGTAGCTCGCGTTGGTGGCTTAGTGCTGCTGCCGAAACCGAACAACGCCCACCAGAGAACCAGAATCGCTCCCAGCCCGAGCGCGGCAGCGAACAATAGTTTCTTCTTCTCGCCTGGTTTACTTAAATCGACCAGTTGCATCGTATTAGTCCTGAAGTCCTTCGGCGCCGGCGCGCTGGAAGTAAGTCGCCATGTTTAGCTGGAGCGTCACCAGCGACGCGCGAGTGCCTGAACCAGTACCACCACCTCCGCCTTCCTCCAAAGACGCCGGCATATTGTTCTGTGATGCGCGCTGAAGCTCGACTTCGTTTATCACTACAAACTGTTTACTGCGCTCGACGTCGCGAATGAAGTGGCGGACGTTCTGATATTCACCCTCGACTGTGACCATCACCGCGATGCCGGGATAGAAACTCTGCCATTTCGTCACGACAGTTTTTCCGGAAGTTGACTTGGTGCCCGCGGGATCAAGGGTCGTGTAAGTTGGGCCAGAGGTATTGCGAACGCCGTTCTTAAGAATGAGCTGATTGAGTTCCGCGTACAAATCCAACCGTCCCTGATCCATTCGCGACAGGTGCCTGTTCTCAAAATCATTCAGACTTGTGGCAATACGATCGACGGTGTCTTTTGTGTTTTGGTTGTTGCCGACGAGTTTGTCGAGCGTCTCCAGGTTAGTAAGTGTCTGCTGTCGATCATTCTTCAATGAGGCGACACGCGAGCGTGCGGGCACGAGAAAATAGAGATAACTCAACAAGACCATCGTGAGGATAAAACAGCTTCCGACCAGGGCCACGACCTCTGCGATACCAAACATTTTTCCGCGACGGGAATCGAGAAACTCGCTCATACGCACCGTGTAACCACGCGCTGCTCTGGGTTGAGTTTCCATTGTTGGTTCCGGGTTCATTTTGGAACGTCGCCTCCTGTCCCCGTCTGATCAGCTTTAGCGACATTCTCAGATGCATAGCCCGAACGAGCCCGGTAGATCACAAACAACTCATATTCAGTGCCGACTTCGCCACGCCCTTTTTGAAGATTCTGATTCCGGATCTCGGCGTTAAAAATGCCTTCGTCGTGCATTGACGAGATCATGGCGTTGACAATAGCTGGGTCCTGGGCGAAGACGGCGAGATCGAGTTGTGCCACAGTTTGATCCGCCTGCCTGTTTACCTCGCGGACCGAGATGCGCGTGACTTTCACTTTAGCCGGCAGTGAAGCCTCGAGATCTGCAAGCAATTTCGACCACGAAAACGCCTTGCGATCGACCAGTGAGTGTGCGGCGGGCAGCGACTGTTTCTGATCGGCGGAAAGCTCCTGCTGTAACTTCTTGGCCGCTTCGAGCCCGGCGTGTTCGCGCTGTTTCAGCTGGTTGATTTCGGCATCGAGGACGCCAGCCTCGTTCTTCGCGTTGGTAGTGAGCTTTACGACGAAAATTAGCCCTATTAAGGACACAAACAGGATGATCGCCGTGAGCGCCCACGGAAGAATGCGATTACTGAACGGTTTTGAGGCCAGGTTAAGACTGTTATTCACTGGAAGAAAAACCTCGTCGCGAGCCTAGCGGCAGGCCAAACTTTCGAGAAAAGGATACACGGCCTTAGGAAACAATCGCAAACGCCGGAAGATTTACACGCAGCCGCCCCGGCATGGTTTCAAATAATAGGTCCTATTTCGGTAGTGGTTCAGTTTGAAAACGCCGAAGGCGTTGGCTAATTTCAGTCCAGGGTTCGAGCGCAGCGAGAACCCTGGGTAACCAAATAAAAGAAAATACTACCGTGAAAGGGTTCCTCTCACTTGAAACCCTTTCAGGGTTGGAACGTGGTTTGTTGTCTGAGCCCCAGGCTTGTCGCTGCGCTCCAACCCTGGGCTAAAATTAGCGAACGCCTTCGGCGTAAATTCAAACTGATGCAGTACCCGTATTTCCCGCCCGCTTGTGGCTCCTCGCGCATTGCTCCTATAATTAGCGGACCTCAAAGATGATGTCTACAGAAGTCCAAACATCGGGAAATTCGGCACTGACGACCTGCTGCGACTCCGTGCAGACCGGAACGGTTGAGCGGGTTGCAGTGGCCAATTTGCCGACTGAATGGGGCGACTTCCAAATCGCGGCCTATCGTTCTCTCACAACCGAAGAGGAGTTTGTCGTCCTCTTTAAAGGAGAGATGAATCGCGACGTGCCAACGTTGGTTCGCATCCACTCACAATGTCTAACGGGCGACGTTTTCGGCTCAACCAAATGCGATTGTGGACGGCAGCTTAACCAGACCATGCAGATGATTCAGCAGGAAGGTCGTGGCGCAATCGTCTACCAGCAGCAGGAAGGGCGCGGTATCGGCATCGTTAACAAGATCCGAGCCTATGCGCTGCAGGATCTCGGAGCTGATACAGTCGAAGCGAATGTCAGGCTAGGTCTTGCAGTCGATTTGCGAGACTATCGACAGTGTGCCGAAATCCTCTTCGACCTCGGCCTCTGCCGGGTCAAAGTCATTTCAAACAATCCTTTGAAACTTCAGGCCCTGGAAGAAGCGGGATTGAAGATCGTGGAGCGAGTTTCGATTGAGGTCGACTCGAGCGAAGACGCCGCTAACTACCTGCGCACCAAAAAAGAGAAGTTGGGCCACTTGCTTGAACTCAGAAGAACGTAGCCTAACACCTCGTTTGAGCCACCCAAAGACTAATTCTTGGTTGATTTTGCAGCGGCCTTTTTGATTTCCTCTAAAATGCCTTTCGTCTGGCGGGCGTACTTGCCCTGCGGCGCCAAACGCAAATACTCCTCGAATTCGACCTGGGCTTCGGCATTTTTTCGGGCGCGAAGAAAGATATTGCCTGCAAGTAAATGGGCTTCGGCAAAATTAGGATTCAACTGGAGCGAAATTGCGACCTGACGAGCAGCCTTTACTAATTCACCACCGTTCCAATAAAGGCGTCCTAACGTGTAATGCCCCATCCAGGAGCGCGGCTCGAGAGTGAGTCCACTATTTAAAGCCTTTTCAGCTTCCTTGGTTTTCTTCTGCTGCAAAAAGAGCTCCCCGAGTGCAAAAAGCAGGTTCGGCTCCTGCGGATGCGCCTCGTTTGCCGCGACCAACACTTTCTCAGCCTTGGCCCATTCGCCAAGATCCATGTACGCCGTACCGAGCTTCAGTTTCGCTTCGAGATAATCGGGGGCTAATGCTATTGCCCGCTCGAAATGGCTTATCGCTTCGGTCACCTTTTTACTGTCGCCGGTTTGTGATAGCGATTCGCCTTGTTCATACTCTTTGCGTGCGCCAGGCGGTACGTTGGCGTTTATTACACCCAGTGTGACTACACCTGATCGAGCAGTAGAATTTCTCGCCGGCTCTGCCACAAGTTGTAACTGAAGATATTCGCTGCTCTGCATGACGAGATTCACTTCGCGCTGAATCTCCTGAAAGCCGGGGTGACGAATGATGACTTGATATTGAATTGGTGACAGGTTTGATATTTTGAACTTACCCAGGCGATCAGTTCTTACCTCACTCACAAATCCACCCGACAGCTGATCCAATCGCACGACCACATCCGCCGCGGGTGCGCCTCCGACGGAATAACGCAATTGCCCGCTTATTTCTGCGGGTTGTCTTGGAGAACGAATCTGAGCATGTGTGAAGACAATCGGGAAAAATAAAAAGGCGATGAAAAAGGGGCTGGTCTTGTGGAACATAACTCACCTTTTGTTGGAATGGAGGCAGTAAACTGAGCGCAAATTATTACGCTAAGCGACTAAAAAAACAACAGGGAGGAAACAACAAAGTGTCTCCTCCCTGTTAAGATTGGTTGTCTGAATCAGACTAGAATTCGAATCTCAAACCCAATCGCATGTTGAACGGCAGATGGAAAACACGTGGCTGTAAAAAGTCCACGTTGTTGATACCACCGCTGAGCTGACGGTTCTCAATCGGACGACGAACGCCGCGACGATTCGTCACGTTGAAAAAGTCACCGATGAAAACAAGGCGGGTCTTTTCAGTCAAGGCCCACTTGTAATCAGCATGGAGGTCCAAGCGAGTAAACCAATCGGTGCGTCCGATTTTTCCACGGCCGCCAACTGGAATTTCGCCCGCGTTTGAATAAATCGGGTGTGCCAGGTATTCACTGATGGGTACTCCCGACTCACCATGCACGCCGAATCCGAGGTTCAAACCACTCAAACCACGGAACGGACCCTGATCCTTGCTGAACGCATAGTTTCCATACACGTTGAAGATGTGCGTACGGTCTGTGTTTAGCGGACCTGCGGCATTCTGGTCGCCGAGCAGGTTGAATTCGCCTTCAGTAAAGTCGAAGAGCGAACTGATTGCCGGGTCGGTCTGACCGTTGTCGTTTCTGAAGTGACCTTCGAAGTTGCCCCGCAACGAGGAAATGCGCCAATTGGACAGAAGTTGCCAATTGTTTGAGAAGCGCTTGTTAACTTCGATTTCAAACGCCTTGAAGATGTGAACTGGATTCGGGAATCCATCCGCCACACCATCACTGATGAAGTCGCCAGCGTGTTCTCCGTTCGCACCCAGCGTCAAATAGCAAACGCCGAGGTCTGAATTGACTAGATCCGGATCACAGGCTGCCGGCGGATCTCCACCTGGGGTGAAGTGTCGCGAGATGGGGTTGGTAGCAGCATCAAGAGTTGCGTTGATGTTACCGATGAAGTAGGCCTGACCAAAGAAGTCAGCTGATTCAGGTGCGACAAGCGCTGCGTCTTCGACGATGCGCTTAATGCGACGATCCTGATAGCGCAGCGATAGCACAAAATTGTGCGGGAACTGCTGTTCGAAGCCGATCAGGTGCTCATCTGAGTAACCAAGTTTGGTTCCTGGCAGAATCGCAGTCGCGCTTGTAACGGATGTAGAGACAGTCGAGGGGAAGAACCCTGCGTCGCGACAGGCTTGCTGTTGCGAGGTCGGTCCACCGGAGCCGCAGCTAACGAGGTGGGCCGCATCAACAATCGGCGTTACAGTTCGCGTAATCGGATTGATGACGACCTGTTTGTTTGTGCCGCTACCAGTGAATTCGGGAATCCACTCGGCACTTCGGAAATCGCTCTCTGATGAAAGCGATCGTTCAGCCAGGTCTAATGGAATGAACTCGTGGAAGCGTCCAAAGTTGTAATAAGCCTTGGTTTTTCCTTGACCGAGCGGATCGACCGTTACGCCGATGCGGGGCGACCATTGTCCGGTAAAGCTATAGCCGCTCTTTACGCCGGCTCCATTAGGACTTCCAATCAGTCGCTCCTGCTCATTACGCAAACCAAGCAGGGCGGTAACATACTTGTTAAAGCGCCAGGTGTCTTGCGCGTAGACAGCGTGATAGTTCGACTGAGTCTTAAAGCTGGTATTGCCAAACTCACCCCGGTCGTTCAACAGGTAGACACGCTGTTGGGTAGCAAAACCAGGAACAGTCATCAACGGACACTGTGTGCAGCCAGCCGGAGCGAGACGCAACGAGAACGTGTTGTTTGTCGCCTGGCCGATAGCTGCTGCCGCACCGCCGCCGAGGAGAGCAGTCGAGATGCCAAAAGCATTAGTCGCCGGAACCGGAGTTTTCGGTCCACTGCGGTCGCGCCGGCCTTCATAGAACGCACGCTGGAACTGATAGCCCATTCCGAAGGTATGCTGTCCCCAGAACGAGGCAGTCTTTTGAGTGTCAAAAGTTGCGCGGTAGGTGGTGCTGGTCGTAGGTTCAAAGAAGCCTAAGCCCTGCGCTACGAAGCTACCACGCTGACCAGTTAAACCACCGGTCTGGGTCAAATCAGTGATCTGGTAGACATCGGCGAAACCAGTTTCGTCAAAGCGATTCTTGCCCTGGCTAAACGATCCGCTCAAAGTCCAGCTTGACGAAAGCGCGCCATTGTAACGAAGCGCGGTATTACGCGTGCCGAAATCGAGGACGCTCTGCGCCGTGGTGTTGTCGATATTGAGATTGTTGTGCGAAGTCAAGTTTGTCTTGGTGGGATCACCGAATATTGAGAACGCCACCGTATGGTCTGAATTGATATTCCAATCGACCTTGCCGGCATAATTCAGTGTCCGGAAACGACGAGCGTGTTCACCAAGAAGAGTGCGTAAACCGGAGCCTTCCGCGCCGATCACAATCTCGCGACGGATCGAAGGATTGAAGGAACCAAAGAAGAAAAGCTTATCGCGCAGTCCTGGGACATAGCCACCAACGTCTGCGCCGGCGTCGTACTGTTCTTCTTGGAGAAACTCACCAACCTTGTTGAGTGAGAACGTGTCGCGCTGACGGCGCGTCGCTTCAAATGCCTGCGGACGAGCGAAACCATAGACTGCACCATGGTATTCGTTACCGCCGGATTGAGTAACGATATTTACAATACCACCTTGAGACTGGCCGTATTGTGGTTCGAATCCGCCGGTCTTGACTTGAACTTCCTTAATAAAGGAAGTGTTGATACCGGTTCCGAGTGAACCGTAGACTCGGGTGAACGTACCAAGACCACCAAATGCTGAGTCAGTAATGTTCACGCCATCCGCAATGTACAGGTTGTCGAGCGGTGAACCGCCTGCGATGGACGGGTTCGCCCTGCCGCCACCGAGACTATCGGCCGCGCCCGGCGAGAGATAAAACAAACTCTCGACGCTTCGTTGAACCGGAACGTTATCAAAAAGCTGATCGTTCAGGTTCTGCCCAACTGCCGTGCTAGCCAAATCGGTACCGGCTGTATCTGTAACCGTAACGATCGCTGAAATGTCACCAGCTTCAAGCTTCACATTCAATGTGGCTTTCTTCGTTACGAAGACTTGGACGTTATTTGCGACAGCGCTCTTGAAACCTGTTTGTTCAACTTTGACGGTATAGGTTCCTGGAATAAGCGCATCGACGTCAAAAACGCCCTGCTCATTAGTGACTGTTGTCCTGTCACCAGTGGGGCCAGTCACTGTAATCTTTGCACCGGGAATCGCGGCACCGCTACTGTCGCTGACAGTACCGCCGATCGATCCGGTCGTTACCTCCTGTGCAAATACCCCCGCCGTGACGGCGAGCGTAAAGCACATGAGGAACATAAACTTAACGACATTCTTCATTTTCTGCTTTCCTTTCTTGTAACTAGACAAAGATGCCACCCCTCCTGTGTGAAAATTCCCTTTTTTTATTGGCGGCATCGAAGAATTCTAATAACGAGCGGCTAATATAGAGGCTTCGTCAGGACGGTTTTGGGCAAATGCCATGCCCATATGCCATTTTGGAGAATTCTTTAAATATTCGTAGGCTTCTCCAACCCTAAAGCGAAGCGGGCGGCGCTCTCCAAATCCAAAAAAATGGGAAAATCCAGAAATTTCAACCGTTTTCGGGTCGGAGGTGAGGGTTTGTTTTGCACGGATATACATGATCAGACAGGATTTACACGTAATCATCCTGTAAATCCTTTCCGAGTCTTCTGTTAAGATTCGCGCAATGGCTGAACGCATCTACCGCGATCCAGTTCACAACATCATTCGTCTACAAACTGACTCTGATGAAGGCGAGCTGATGATGCGCTTGATCGATGCCGCGGAATTCCAACGCCTGCGTCGGATCAAACAACTCGGTCTTGGTCTATACACGTATCAAGGTGCGGAACATTCGCGCTTCACTCACTCACTCGGCGCATTTCATCTTATGACACGCGTGCTCGATCGATTGAGTGAAACCTATTCGATTGATCCGAGTGATCGCATCGCTGCACGCGCCGCCGCGCTACTCCACGACGTGGGCCATGGTTCTTTTTCACACGTGATGGAGAAGGTTCTCAACTTTCATCACGAACTCTGGACCATACAAGTAATACTTGACGAACATTCCGAAATCGGAGAACTGCTGCGATCGCATTCAAGCGACTTGCCAACTAAAGTCGCATCGATCATCGAAGGAAAATTTCAACCAGCAGCACTGGCCCAACTCGTTTCCTCACAGCTCGACGTCGACCGGATGGACTACCTGCTGCGCGACTCGCTAATGACGGGCGCAAAATACGGCATCTACGATCTCGAGTGGATCATCAACGCGCTCGCCATCGACGAGAGCGCCGATCGCGTCTACGTTCAAGCGCGTGGCATTTACGCTGTCGAAGAGTATTTGCAAGCTCGCTACTACATGTTTCGTCAGGTCTACTTTCATCGCACGTTGAGATCGGCAGAAGCCGTCCTGCGATCGATCATGCGTCGTGCGTTGTCGTTACTCGATGAAGGCAAAGACATCTGGTACGCGGCCGGAACGGCTTTCGAAAAGATCCTGCGTCGTGAAACGTTAACGTCCAGGGAACACATGCAGGTGGACGATTCAGATTTTGTTTTTCATATCAAGCAGTGGCAAAACTCCGATGATGCGATCTTGAGCGATCTCAGTCAGAGGTTTATCGCGCGTCGTTTGTTCAAAGCGATCGATCTTGATATGCCCGTCGGTCAGAAGGCTGAGTTCCTCACGACGGCACGGCAAACAGTCGCACAGTCGGGGTACGATCCGGATTACTACTTCATCGAAGATCGCGCCAGTGACGTTCCTTACTACGGTTACTACGAAACTGAGAAATCGGAACCCAAGAGTCACATCTACGTGGAGAGCGGTTATGCATCACCGCAGATTCGTGAGATCAGCGAGGTTAGTAATGTGGTGCGGGGATTACAGCACGCGTATGAACTCCATCGAGTCTGTTTCCCGGCAGAGATAAAGAACGAAGTCTACGAGCTCTATCATCGTGGTGGTCATCAGGAAGCACAAAAAGCACAAGTGTAGTCTGGGTCGCCTGTTTTGCGGTCTTGCTGTGCTTGTGTTCGCTGCGACTAACTCGCTAGCGCAATCGAGACCGGTTGTCGCTATCCTCGACTTCGGTTCGACGCCGATCGCAAAACAAGTCTCGGACACTCTTCGTAATCGCCTGCGATCAACTCAAGAAGTGGTGGTTGCTGACGCTGATATGAGTCGTGCGGCTGCAAAAGGCATCGGCTACGCGGGCTCGCTCAACCTGGCTGTCAACGAAGCCCGCGATTTAGGCGCGGCATTGGCAACCGAGTTTTATTTCGTCGGAGATGCGCAAACACTACGCCGCTCATCCTTTGAAAGACCAGTCTATTACGAAGCATACTGCTCCATATTTCTGGTTAGTACGCGAACCGGTCAGTTGCTTTTTTGGGAACGACCAACTTTTGAAAATGCCGAGGCAACCAGAGCGGAAGTTCAGTTGTCACAATACCTCTCCGACAATTCTTTGACTCAACGTCTCGTAGGCGTGATAAAAAAAAGCCACGAAAACGAGCGAATTCAACGGACTGTTTTGACTGCTTCACCGGAAGCATTAATAGAGGAAGCGCCGGAAGACGAAAAAGCTGCCGAAGTACAGGGCATTCGGCCGCCGCGACCGTACCGCCGGCTGCGGCCGGAATACCCACAGAGCGCGGCTCGTGCTGATGCTGAAGCGACGGTCGACGTCGCCGTTGATGTCGGTGCTGACGGCGAGGTAGGTGATATACAAATCGTCCGGTGGGCGGGATTCGGGCTCGATGAAGTAACGGTTGCGACTGTTCGTCAATTGCACTTCTTCCCGGCGATGAAGAACGGAGCGCCAATGCCAATGCGCGTGTTATTGCGCTACAACTTTCGTAAGCCTCCGAGGTAACAATGGGAAGAAATAGAACCAAGTCAGGCGCACACAACAAACGGGCATTTCGCATTTTGTACTTAGTGCTTTGTGCGCTGCTGGTTTCTCAGCTCGCAACTGCTTCGCTTGTGCGAGCAGTGCGCGACGATTCGTCACTCGTCTCCACCACAACCGTAGAAGGCCGGCTCGCCGTTTTCGACGATGCATGGGAAACCATTCAGGAACGTTACTATGATCCGAAGTTCCACGGGATCGATTGGCAGATGCAACGGGCAACGTATCGGCCTGCTGCGGCGCGCGCCGGCAAACCGCACGAGTTCTACGATGTGCTGCGTCAGATGATTGCGTCGCTGAAGGACGCTCATACGCGTGTTTATTCACCCGATGAGAAGTTTGATTGGTGGAATCCGCGTTTTATAACTGTCGGACTAACCATTCGCGAAGTCGCAGGTGTGCCCACCGTCATACAGATTGATCAGGATTCAGCGGCAGCGCGAACTGACATTAAACCAGGTGACGTGATCGTCAGTATTGACGATCAACCCGTGGCTGAAGCTATCAAACAGCGATTGCGATACTCCGGTCTGTCAGGCGAAACCAACGCTCGCTATCGTGCTGTCGGTTCACTCTTCGATGGACCGGCACAGAGCAACGTGAAGGTTACATGGACCAATCGTAAGGGAAAACAAAAGTCGGCAGTCCTGCAGCGTTACTGGAACCAGCGAGAATTGGGATTCAGCAATCAGCGCAAAGGGAACATCGCGATTCTGAGAATTGATGCTTTCACGCAGAGTGTCGCGGTGGAGTTTACGAAGATGCTGCCCGCTGTGCTCGAAGGTGCTGAAGGCATCGTTTTGGATTTGCGCGCGAACGGTGGTGGCGATGCTGAAGCAATGGCGGATGTGGCCTCGCTGTTTCTGGAGGAAGGAACCAATCTCGGACGCTTCGCCGATCGTTCCGGCGCCTCTTTTGAACTGGAAACGTTTTCCAAACGACTGTGGCGCACTCCCGCACCCTTACAGATAAAACTTCCACTCGTTGTACTCACGAGTGAGAATACTTCGAGCGCGGCAGAGATCATGGTGGCTGCGTTGCAAGCTAAGCGTCGTGCACAAGTCATCGGCACCGGCACGTGCGGTTGCGTGCTGGCTATTAGAAGCAGACACGCGTTGCCCGATGGCGGGGTGTTGGACGTGAGCGAGTTTGATTATCGAACCGCTGATGGCTTGCGCCTCGAAGGCGCAGGCATAAAGCCCGATCAGTTAGTTCTCAGTACGCGCACAGACATTTATTCACGCTACGACCGTGCACTCGAAGTTGCCAGAAAGATCCTAAACGCAGATTGATATCCGATAGGATAAATCCTGTATGATGCTCCTCACGTCATGCTGTACTTATCGCAAGTTTTAGGTCGGCCGATACGTGACCTCGAAGGAGAACGTGTTGCCACCATTAAGGATGTCATTGTGCGTCTCGGCGCCGACGATCATCCTCCGGTGACGGGGCTTGTTGCGCGTTATCGACGCCGCGACTTCTTTCTCCCGCGATCCCACTTCACTGCGTTGAATGAGCAAGGCGCCCGCTTGAATTCCGACATTCTCGATCTGCGTCCTTTCGTGCGTCGTGAAAGTGAAGTGCTGCTGGCGCGCGACGTACTCGACAAACAGCTCATCGACGTTGACGGTAAACGAGTCGTTCGCGTCAACGATGTTCAGATCATCGAGGCCGCCGGCGACTGGCGCGTCACCGGCGCCGACGTGAGTCTCCAGGGTCTCTGGCGACGACTCGCACCTGCTGGATTCGCCGGTAGCAAGAAACCCGTCGAAGTGCTCGACTGGGCGGGAGTTGGATATCTCGCGACTGACGCCGCGACAGTTCAGCTAAAATCCTCCAGCGATAAACTCGCGCGTTTGCATCCCGTCGAAATCGCACGTCTCGCTGAAGCACTTTCGTACCATCACGGATCAGAAGTAGTTGAAGCACTCGACGACGAAACTGCCGCAGAGACACTCGAAGAAATGCCGGCCGAGAGCCAGGCAAGAATTCTCGGCGACATGGACCAGGAACGCGCCGCTGACATTCTCGAGTGGATGTCGCCGGATGAAGCCGCCGACGTGCTCGGCGATCTTCCCGAAGACAAGGCGGAAGAGTTGCTCGGCTTGATGGAGCAGGACGAGCAGGCTGACGTCGCGGAGTTGCTGCCTTATGAAGACGATACTGCGGGCGGATTGATGACCACCGAGTTTGTCACCCTGCCACGCGCGCTCACCGTCGGCGAAGCACTCGCGCGACTGCGAGAGATGGCGGAGACGCCAAACATGATCTACTACCTCTACGTTGTGGAGAAGGAAGACTCATGGAAACTGCTCGGTGTGATCGCACTGCGAAGTTTGATCCTTGCCGATCCGTCAATGCCACTCGAACATGTGATGCGAACTGAATTTCAGCAAGCGGATCCGGAAGAACCCGCGAAGGAAGTTGCGCAAAGAATTGCCGAGTACAATCTCCTGGCGCTTCCCGTGATCGACGATGCAGGAGATATACTCGGCATCATCACGGTAGACGACGCGATGGAGATTCTCTTGCCGAAAGACTGGCGCCAACGTCTGCCACGCTTATTCGGTTAGCCACAAAAAGGCACAAAAGTCACAAAAAGAAGAAAGACTTCTTCTTGATTGAAGTTCACAATTTCAACTGACGATTTTTATTTTTGTGCTTTTTGTGCCTTTTTGTGGCTAAATTCGGTTTGTGCCTCTTTGTGGCTTATGAAGGATGACCCTCCAAATGGCGGAGCAAGGAGCAGCAGTTCGAGCTGCCGGACGTCGCTTAATGCGTCGCGGCGCTCAAGGTGTGCGCCGCACAGTCGCACGACGCAAACGCCTGCTCGCATACATCGCCATCCTTGGCCCGGGCATGATCACCGCCAACGCCGGTAACGACGCCGGCGGCATCGCGACCTTTGCGTCGGTCGGCGCAGACTTCGGTTATTCACTCCTCTGGGTTCTCATTCCAATCACGATCAGCTTAGGGATAGTTCAGGAAATGTGCGCGCGCATGGGCGCGGTCACGGGCAAAGGCCTCGCGGATCTGATTCGCGAACGCTTCGGCGTACGTTGGACCGCGCTAATCATGCTCGCGTTGTTAATTGCGAATGCGGGCGTGACGGTTTCGGAGTTTGTCGGCATCGCAGCGGCTTCGGATCTCTTCGGTGTTAGGCCTTACATCTCCGTGCCTTTGGCGGCCATCTTCGTCTGGTTTCTCATAGTGAAAGGTTCTTACAAGAAAGTCGAACGAATCTTTCTGCTGATGTCACTCGTTTTCCTCGGCTACATTGTTTCGGCTTTTCTTTCTCGACCAGATTGGGGCGCGGTCGCAGTCGGTATGGTTAGACCCGAGTTCAAACTCGAATATGCATTTCTTTTCACGTTTGTCGCGGTCATCGGCACCACGATCTCGCCGTACATGCAGGTCTACGTCCAATCTTCAGTGGTAGAAAAAGGAGTTACTCCTGACGACTACGCGAAGACGAAACTGGACGTGTGGGTCGGGACAATCTTTGCGATTCTGATCGTCTTTTTCATCATTGTTTCCACAGCCGCTACTCTTCACAAAGCCGGCATCCAGATAACATCTGCCGCCGACGCAGCTCACGCTTTGCGACCACTCGCGGGAAGATATGCACAAACGCTGTTTGCCCTGGGGCTCTTCGGAGCCTCGATGCTGGCAGCGGGAGTTTTACCGCTCGCCACGGCATACTCGATCAGTGAGGCGCTCGGATTCGAAAAGGGCGTTTCGAGAAGTTTCCGTGAGGCGCCGATATTCCTCGGCGTGTTTACTTTTCTGGTGGCCGTTGGCGCAGCGATCGCGATCGTTCCCAACTTACCGCTCATCCGCGTCTTGCTGGTCACACAGGTAATTAATGGATTGTTACTGCCGATAGTCTTGTTTGCGGTGCTGCGTCTCGTGAACAATCGCGAGCTGATGGGCAAGCACGTGAATGGACCAATCTACAATATAGCCGCCTGGCTGACGGCGATTCTGGTCACTATTCTTTCGTTGCTCTATATACTGATCACGCTGTTTCCCACAATATTTGGCCACAGATAGACACGAATCTGTGGTAAAACGTGCCTCGAAAAGTCGTGACTCGACCCCGTTTCACTAACAGAATCGTACTCCTCCTGTTTGCGTCGGCAATCGCGTTGCTGGCCACCTACCTGTTTTGGTCATTCGCAGGTGAAGTCAAAACGCTGCTCGAACACCGGATGGGAAGCAGCCCGTCTCCGTCCGCAGACACAATAGTCAACGCAATCAAACTGATTCTGGTGGGCATTGTCGGATACTTTTTTGTCCGCGCCCTTAACGCTCTGGTCTTCGGACTCGCGTTTTGGCTCAAGAAGATCGACGCGCCCACACTCATCAGGAACATCTTCACGATCGTAGCTTTTACCATCTTCTTTCTGATCGCTTTCACGTTTCTCTTTCCGGACGTAAATCTCGGCGCGCTCTTCACCACTTCGGCAATATTCGGCGTCATCCTCGGTCTTGCGCTACAGGACACGCTCGGAAACTTCTTCGCCGGAATCTCGCTACAAGCGGATCGTCCGTTTCAGGTGGGCGACGTTATAACAGTGGGCGCTCAACGACACACCGGCGTGGTGGAAGAGATAAGCTGGCGCGCGATTAAGATTAGGACGTTTACAAATCATGTGGTTCTGATCGCCAACAGCAACGCAGCGCGAGAGCCGATTGAAGTATGTCCGCGCGAAAACCTCAATGCGCGTCTCGTCTTTTTCAACACCCTCTACACCGACTCACCTGCAAAGACGATCCACGTGGTGCGCGAGGCAGTACGTGAAGCGGATAACGTTTCGGAAAAAGTCACACCAATAGTAAGAATCAGAAATCTAGGTGATAACGGCGTCGACTACGAAGTGAAGTACTGGGTGGTGGATTACGCCAAATACAACGACACGGACGCGCTCGTCCGGCAGCGAATCTGGTATGCCTTCCGCCGCGCGGGTTTGAACTTCGCTTTCCCGACACGCACCTTGCACGTCGAGCGACGCAAAGGAGCCGAATTGCGGGATGGCGACGGCGGCGCGATTGCCGAAAGACTCTCGGCCGTCGATATATTCGCGCCCCTATCCGCAGACGAAACCACGATGTTAGCTCAGGCGGCAGTTCGCCACGTGTTTGCGCCGGGCGAAATGGTCATTCGGGCTGGCGATCCCGGCTCCTCGATGTTCGTGGTCCACAACGGAAAAGTCAGCGTTCAGATCACTGAAAACGGCCGGCCACGGAATATCGCCACCCTCACCGACGGCGACTTCTTCGGCGAGATGGCCCTTTTCACAGGGGAACCCCGCACGGCAAATGTCGTCGCCCTCGAAGAAACGGAAGTCCTTGAGATCGGCCATGCGGCGATGAAACGCGTGTTCGACACGAACCCTGATCTGGTCGAGTCGCTCAGTTTCATCATGGCCGAACGCCGCCAGGGCCTCGCCTCACACGCGGATTCCGCCACTGCCAGCTCTCATTCCTCAGCCGGTATCCTGTCCTCTATTAAGAGATTCTTCGGTCTATAGCCACAAATAGGCACATAAAGCACAAAAGAGAGGTCCTTGCCAGACTTGACAGGGAGACACTCAACCTTTATTATGTCGCCACGCTCAGCTAGGACCACGGGAGTAATCGGGGCTGAGTTGAACTCAACAAGGAATATTTAGGAGGAGAGAGACCATGACTATTGTTCGTTACGATCCATTCCGTGACCTCAGGACTCTGCAGGAAGAAGTAAATCGTCTGTTCTCAACCAATCTGACCCGAGCCTTTGACGATGAAGGCATTGGCCGCGGTGCATGGGCGCCCAGCGTGGACATCTATGAGAACAAGGACCAAATCGTGCTTGAGGCCGAGCTACCCGGAATGAAACAGGAAGACTTCGATCTCTCGATCGAGAACAATGTCATAACCCTTCGCGGTGAGCGCAAGTTTGAAAAGACGGACGAGACGGATAACTACCATCGCGTGGAGCGCTCGTATGGCGCCTTCACCCGTTCTTTCACTCTGCCGCAAACAGTTTCCGCCGAGGGAGCAAGCGCTGAATACAACAACGGTGTGTTGCGAGTGACATTGCCGAAACGAGAAGAGACCAAGGCTCGTCGCATTCAGGTGGCCGGAACAAATACCGGCGCTACGACCAAAACAATTGACACGACTGCCGAAACCGGAAAAGCAAAGGAAGCCACTGGCGGGCGCTAAAACAGCTTTGATGGATCGGTAAAATGCGAGCGGGCTCGTCGTAGTTTGGGATACGAAGGTCGAGCCCGTTCGATTTATTTTTGAGTTATCACAATGCGTTTAGACAAGTTCACATTAAGAGGTCAGGAAGCGATTCAATCCGCGATTGAGCTGGCGGAGAAGAATCAACACCAACAGGTTGAGCCGGAGCATTTGCTTGTCGCGATGCTCGAACAGCCCGAAGGAATTGTTAGACCAATACTCGGCAAGCTCGGAGCGAACGTCGCCGTCATCCTTAACGATACTCAGGCGGCGGTAGCGCGCTTTCCACGCGTACAGGGCGGCCAACAGTATTTCAGCAATCGCACGACGCAGATCTTCACTGCTTCTCAAACTCAGGCAGACAAGATGCAGGACGAGTTTATCTCGACCGAACATCTGTTGCTCGCCATTGCGGAAGAGAAAGACGGCGTTGCGGGAAAGATTCTTCGCCAGCATGGCGTCATACGCGACGATCTGTTCAAAGTCATCGAACAGATGCGAGGCGGCGCGCGAATTACCGATCAAAATGCCGAACAGAACTACCAGGCACTTTCAAAGTACGCGCGCGACCTAACTGAACAGGCTCGAAAAGGAAAACTCGATCCCGTGATCGGTCGCGACGATGAAATCCGGCGCACGATTCAGGTGCTTTCGCGCCGAACAAAGAACAATCCTGTATTAATCGGCGAGCCGGGTGTCGGTAAGACCGCAATCGTCGAAGGGTTGGCCCAACGAATCATCTCCGGAGACGTTCCTGAAACTCTGCGCAATAAGCGACTCGTCGGACTCGACCTGGGCGCGATGCTCGCGGGAGCCAAGTACCGCGGTGAGTTTGAAGATCGACTAAAATCCGTCCTCAAAGAGATTGAGAACGCGCAGGGTCAAATCATTCTGTTCATCGATGAGCTTCACACGCTCGTCGGCGCGGGCGCCGCTGAAGGCGCAATCGATGCCTCGAACATGTTGAAGCCCGCGTTAGCCCGCGGTGAGCTTCGCTGCGTAGGCGCAACAACGCTCAACGAATACAAGAAACACATCGAAAAAGATGCGGCACTCGAACGTCGCTTCCAGCAGGTTTACGTCGGTGAACCGACCGTGGAAGACACGATCGCGATTCTGCGTGGTTTGAAGGAGCGTTACGAAGTCCATCACGGCGTTCGTATCAAGGACTCGGCCATCGTCGCCGCCGCCACACTTTCAAATCGTTACATCACCGATCGTTTTCTGCCTGACAAGGCAATCGACCTGATCGATGAAGCGGCTTCGCGTCTAAGAATCGAGATCGATTCCCTGCCCCAGGAAATCGATCAGTTGGAGCGTGAGATCATCCAGCTCGAGATTGAGCGACAGGCGTTGCAGAGAGAGGAAGACGAGAAGTCGAAAGCACGCCTGAAGGAGATCGATCAGCGTATTGCCAACTTGAAAGAAACTTCCGGGGGAAAGAAGGCGAAGTGGCAGTCTGAAAAGGAAGCCATTGACCACATTCGAACCTCGAAAGCCGAGCTCGAGCAGCTTCGCTTCCAACTGGACCAGGCGCGCAACGCCGGCGAGCTCGCGCGTGCCTCAGAGATTCAGTACGGAAAGATTCCCGATCTGGAGCAGAAACTCAAAGTCGAGCAGGACAAGCTTAGCAACTTTCAACAGGACGGCGTGATGTTGAAAGAAGAAGTTGACGAAGAGGATGTCGCGACAATCGTTGCTAAGTGGACCGGCATCCCTGTTTCGCGAATGCTTGAAGGCGAGATGCAAAAGCTGGTGACGATGGAAAATCGGCTTGGGAATCGCGTCATTGGGCAGGAAGAGGCCCTCGCAGCAGTCGCGAATGCCGTCAGACGCGCTCGCGCAGGCTTGCAGGATCCAAATCGTCCGATTGGTTCGTTCATCTTTCTTGGGCCAACCGGTGTTGGCAAAACCGAAACGGCTCGCGCACTTGCGGAGTTTTTGTTTGACGACGAGCGAGCGATGATACGGCTCGACATGTCTGAGTACATGGAGAAGCACGCCGTCGCGCGCATGATCGGCGCTCCTCCGGGATATGTTGGTTACGAGGAGGGCGGACAACTTACTGAAGCAGTACGTCGCCGCCCGTATTCAGTGGTTCTCTTTGACGAGATCGAAAAAGCACACTCGGATGTTTTCAACGTGTTGCTTCAGATTCTCGACGACGGCAGACTCACTGATTCGAAAGGTCGAACCGTCGATTTCAAAAACACGGTGCTGATCATGACCTCGAACCTCGGCTCGCGTGAGATTCAGGCGGCTGAAGGTGACGAAAAGCAGGTGCGTGAAGCCGTACTTCAGGAGTTGCGACTGCACTTCAAACCGGAGTTTCTAAATCGAATAGACGATGTCGTGGTCTTTCATCAGCTCTCGCGCGACCAGATCGGCAAGATCATTGACGTGCAACTGGAGCGTCTGATTTCGATGCTGAACGAGCGCAACGTGCGGCTGGTGCTCGAGCCTTCTGCAAGAGAACTCTTGATGCGCGAAGGTTACGATCCGACTTATGGTGCACGACCGTTGAAGCGTGCAATTCAGTCGCTGATTCAGAATCCGCTCGCGGTGAAACTGCTGCAGGGCGAGATTCTGCCGGGCCAAACCGTACACGTTTCGGCTAACGGCGACACGATGGAGTTCAAGACTGACGCGGCGTTTGCGACCGCATAATTGGAGATTGAAGAATGTCACAACAGTGGAATCCCTTGCAGGATCTAATGGTCCTGCAAGATCGAATGAACAGGCTCTTTGAAGACGCTACGCAAAGACGCAATCAGGCGGAAGCAACAACAGGTGATGACTTTGAGCGGGCCGATTGGACGCCGGCTGCGGATATTTATGAAACTGAATCAGGTTACCTGATCGCGATCGACTTGCCTGGCATCGATCGAGAAACCCTCGAGATCGATGTGGATGATAGTCGTTTGATCGTGAGAGGAATACGAGCGGTCGGCGAGTCGAAGCAACATCGCTCTGAAAGACCGAAAGGAAAGTTCCTGCGCACTTTCAGCGTGCCGGGCTCAGTCGATCAGGGAAAGATCGGAGCGGAATACAAAGACGGCGTTTTGCAAATCCGCCTGCCAAAACGTGGTGAGCAAAAGGCAAAGAGGATCGACATCAAGATCGGGTAATGCGGATGAATAGGGATCGGAAACGGACTATGGATAACGAAGCGAATGAACTAAGGGTGACGGATCGCCGGCGTGTCTACCTCGACGATCAGGGTGAGGAACACGTCAACGCAGAGGTTGAGCAACCAAATCTCAAACCTAAGTACGTTGAAGAACTCGAGGCGCGCACCGTAGCGGCTGAAAAGCAGTTGCAGGAAGTCCAGGCACGCTTCGATCAGTTGCGCCAACAGTTACAACGCGAAACTGACGAAACGCGGCAGCGTTTGAATCGTTCTGCCGACGAGCGAGCGGCGGGTGAGAAGGCAAAGTTTATCTCGTCCTTACTGCCTGCATTCGACGATTTGAACCGAGCGATTGAAGCAGTAAACGCACCGCGAGAAACGATTCTGGAAGGCATTCGCAGTATCGCGACCAGCTTTCAATCTGCGTTGACTAATGCGGGTGTTGAGCCAATCTCATCTGTCGGTGAACAGTTTGATCCGGAGCTTCACGAAGCCGTCGATACAGAAGAAACAGACCGCGATATGGACGGAAAAGTAATTGCGGAATATAGTCGCGGTTTCCGAATGGGAGACCGCCTGTTGCGACCCGCGCGCGTGAAGGTCGGGCGCGCACGAGAACAAGCAAAAAAAGAATCTGTGTAATCTGTGGATAAGGAGAGACGAGAGTGCCGGCAAAAGAATTGAAGTTTAGAGAAGAAGCGCGCAATGCGATGCTTCAGGGTGTGGACGTTCTTGCGAATGCAGTGCGCGTAACGTTGGGACCAAAGGGCCGCAACGTGGTCCTGGGAAAGAAATTCGGCTCCCCGGTCATTACTAAAGACGGCGTCACTGTAGCCAAAGAGATCGAGCTTAAGAACAAGTACGAAAACATGGGCGCCCAGATGGTTCGTGAGGTTGCCGTCAAAACCAACGACAAGGCCGGTGATGGCACCACTACCGCGACTGTTTTGGCCCAGGCCATCTTTCGCGAGGGTGTGAAGAACGTTGCCGCCGGCGCCAATCCGATGTCGCTTCAGCGCGGTATTCAGATCGCGACCGAGAAAGTAGTCGCTGAGCTCGAACGCATGTCGAAGAAAGTCAAAAGCAAGGAAGAGCTGACCAACGTCGCCACGGTTTCTGCCAATAACGACCGCGCAATCGGACAGCTCATCTCGGAAGCAATGGACCGAGTTGGACAGGACGGCGTTGTGACGGTTGAAGAGTCGAAGACGCTGCAAACCGAGCTCGACATCGTCGAGGGAATGCAATTCGATCGCGGTTTCTCATCCCCGTACTTCATGACAAATCCGGATCGCATGGAAGCAATTCTCGAAGAGCCGTACATCCTGCTTTACGACAAAAAGATTTCCGCGATGCGCGACCTGCTGCCGTTGCTGGAACAAACTGCCGGAGCCGGACGCGCACTACTCATCATCGCTGAAGATATCGAAGGTGATGCGCTCGCAACCCTGATCGTGAATCGCTTGCGCGGAACGATCAAAGTCTGCGCCGTGAAAGCACCGGCGTTTGGCGATCGGCGTAAAGCAATCCTCGAGGACCTGGCAATCCTGACGGGCGGAAAGGTTATCTCCGAAGATCTCGGTATCAAGTTGGACAGTGTCACACTAGAAGATCTGGGAACAGCAAAAGTTGTCATTGTTGATAAGGAGAACACGACGATCGTCGAAGGTGGCGGCGACAGCAAAGCGATTCAGGGTCGAGTGGCAACGATTCGTAAACAGACAGAAGAAACGACGTCAGACTACGATCGTGAAAAACTCCAGGAGCGATTGGCTAAACTCGCGGGCGGTGTGGCAGTTGTGAGAGTCGGCGCGCCGACTGAAACCGCCATGAAAGAAGTGAAAATGCGTGTCGAAGACGCGTTGAATGCGACGCGAGCTGCCGCGCAGGAAGGAATTGTTGTGGGCGGTGGCGTCGCACTCCTGAGAGCAGCGAAGGTTCTCGATAATCACGATGAGGAGGATCCGGATGTTCGCACAGGCATAAAAATCGTTCGCCGTGCGTTGCAGGAACCGATCCGTCGGATCGCTGAGAACGCGGGAACTGAAGGCGCCGTCGTCGTGGGAGAAGTGGAACAGCTAAAAGGGAATAAGGGCTTTAATGCCGTCACCGGCGACTATGAAGATCTCGCCGCTGCCGGAATCATCGATCCAACCAAAGTTGTGCGCACAGCGTTGCAAAACGCTGCGTCCATCTCGGGATTGCTGCTAACCACTGACGCTGCAGTCACCGAACTACCAGAACCGAAGAAGAGGCCGGGACCGCCAATGCCGGGCGGAGACGACTACGATTATTAACCACAAAAAGGCACAAAAAGGAGAAAGTCCGTTATCTGATTTGTGCGCTTCGTGCGGTTTTGCGGCAAGAAATTTGCAGGAGACGCCTTGCCGCGATAGTTATTGCATTGAAACGCAACGGCGTCTATGCTGAACGTCATCCAAGTGCAGCAACTTGGATCGAGCGAGTTGTTTGAAAGTTGAGAGAATTGTCGCTCTGAAATGCCGATCAAA
The DNA here is from genome assembly GCA_035758935.1 of Pyrinomonadaceae bacterium. Lineage (GTDB taxonomy): Bacteria > Acidobacteriota > Blastocatellia > Pyrinomonadales > Pyrinomonadaceae > PSRF01. Next base: position 21,619 of record DASTVU010000067.1, read on the forward strand.
TTCAGCGCGACGTTCGTAAAAGAAATATGGCTGATTTAGGTGCATATAAAGACAAGTTTGGCGATAGCGGCCAGCGCATCCTTGAACATGCGTTGAGTGAGTCGCGTCGTCGCGACCAAAACTTCGTATCCGTGGAGCACATTTTGCAGGCTTTGACGATGGAAGAGCCTGACATGTTCAACTCTGCGATGCGGGAGTTATCACTTGATCCTGTGGTGGTCAAGATGGCGATTGAAAAACGCCTCAGCAACAGCCGGCAGCAACATGTCGGAAAAGGATTTCGCATCGGGCCTGATACAACTGACCTGTTTAAGCGGGCCATGGAGCGAGCCAGAACACAGGGTCGTAAAACAATTGAAGCAACTGACATTTTTGAAGCACTGAGTAGTGGTGAAGGTTTATTTGTTGATGTTTTGAGAAACATGGGCGCAAGCCCTGAAGCAATCCAGGAAAATGTGCGGGCACAGGTGCAGAAGCGAGAACTCGAAGAAGAACAGAACCGGAAGAAGTTTGAGCTTCCACCTTATCTGAAACACTTTGGCGTTTCACTTAACAGGCTTGCTCGAGCAGACAAGATTCCGCCTACCATCGGTCGAGAAAAAGAGATCCAACAGATCATAGAGATCCTCTGCCATCGTGAACGAGCCAATTCGCCGATGCTCGTTGGCGAACCTGGGGTCGGCAAAACTGCCGTTATCGAAGGTCTCGCGCGGTTGATCGAACTAGAGCCTGAGAAGGTTCCGGCACGTCTGCGTGGCTCTCACATCGTGCAACTGCAAATGGGCGGTATTGTGGCGGGAACAATGCTGCGCGGCATGTTTGAAGAACGAATCAAGGGCATCATTGACGAGGTCAAAGAACGCGACAACCTGATTCTCTTCATTGACGAAGCACACACAATAATTGGCGCAGGCGCGGCACTCGGCACGTCGTCTGACGCAGCCAACATGTTCAAATCGGCGCTCGCGCGTGGTGAGATGCGCATCATCGGAGCGACTACTCTTTCAGAATATAAGGAGTACATCGCTGACGACGAAGCACTCGCACGACGCTTCCGCATGGTGAAAGTCATCGAGCCGTCAATCAACGAGACGAGAGAGATTCTGCTCGGTCTTCGTCCACGACTCGAGAAAAACTATTCGGTAAAAATTTCTGACGACGCCATCAACATCGCGTTGGAGATGGCACCCAAATACATTCGCAATCTTCACCTGCCGGATAAGGCGATCGGCTGGCTCGATACCGCCGCAGTGAAGGTTGAGATCAATGAACCGCAGAAGATGGTGGTCCAGCCGGAGCACGTTATCGAGGTAATCTCGCAGGAGTCGCGTATTCCGCGTGACATGATCTTCCGCGATACGAGCGATCGCTTTGCAATGACTGAAGCGATGTTGAGCCGTCGTGTTATCGGTCAGAAGGAAGCAATCAAAGCGGTGGCGCAACGTCTGCGACTGAACAAAGGTCCATTGAAAGAGTCGCACTACAAGCCTGACGGTGTCCTGCTGTTTCTAGGTCCGACCGGCGTTGGTAAAACTGAGCTTGCAAAAGCTGTTGCCGAGTTCATGTTTGGTGACGAAGAGAAGATGGTTCGCATCGACATGTCGGAGTACAGCGACGGCACAGTCAGCATCGAGAAATTAATCGGTATGCCGCGTGGAATCGTAGGTTCGGAAAGAGGTGGAATTCTTACCGAGCAGCTACGTGAGAATCCTTACACGGTATTGCTGCTCGATGAGGTCGAGAAGGCTTCGCCTTACTTGATGAATCTCTTCCTGCAGGCTTTCGACGAGGGTTGGTTAACGGATGGACGCGGCAAAAAGGTTTACCTCTCTGACGCGATCGTCATTATGACTTCGAATCTCGGTTCGGACAGCTTTAAGAAGTATGAGAAGCCGCTGGGCTTTGGTACCAAGACTGCTTCTGACTTCCGGGCCGTGAAGAATGAAGTGATGAAGGCTTCTGAACAGCGGTTCTCACCGGAATTTCGCAACCGCATCGATGAGATCGTCGTGTTCTCGCCATTGACGATGGATGAGGTTCGCCAGATCGCGAAACTCTACCTGGAAAAACTTCGACGGCAGATGGAGAGACAGGGCAAGTCGGTTGAGGTCACTGAAGCTGCCGTGAATCGGCTGACTGAGAGCGGTTTCAACACAGCTTACGGCGCGCGCTTCCTGAAGCGACATATCGATGAGAAGGTGAAGCTTCCGATCACGGCTTTGTGGAAGACGGCGGCGAGTTTCAAGGTCGATGTTGAAGATGGTGAAGTTGTGGTAAAACCTACCGACGGCTATAAACCCGAGTTCAACTAAGAACTGTATCCACAGATTACACAGATTCATGTATAGAATCTGTGTAATCTGTGGATGAAAAACAATGATCCTCCTTCTAGTACTATCTCTGCTTTTTGCACAAACCCCTGTCCCGCCTTCGGTATCAGTCGACGAAAAGTCTCAACAGATCATCGATCACGCGATTGAAGTGGTAGGCGGTCAGAAGTATCTCGGTGTCCAAACGGTCATCGGCAAAGGCTTCTATACGACCTTCAAAGATGGCATGTCGCAGCTTCCCGCGCGCTTCCTCGATTACATTTCTTATCCGGACAGTGAGCGGACCGAATTTACCGGCGCCGGGATTAAGACTATTCAAACAAATGCCGGCGACACCGGCTGGACGTTTGATGGCGCCGTGAAAAAGATTTCCGATCAAAGTCCGGCACAGGTCGAGGAGTTCAAACGCGCGATACGCACCAGTCTTGAGTATCTATTGAAGGGCTACTGGAAAAAGGATGGTGGCAAGATCACTTACGTGGGCCGGCGCGAAGCCGGACTCGCGAAGCGCAACGAGACGATTCGCCTAACTTATCCCGACGGTTTTTGGATTGAGTATGAGTTTGGCGCGAAAGATTACCTACCCGCAAAGATCATCTACAAGCGACAGCGAAAAGATCCGGATACGGGAGACATGGTCGAAGTGACCGAGGAAGATCAACTCTTCAAGTTCATTACGATTGATGGTGTGACTGCGCCGTGGGTAGTCGATCACTTCGTCAACGGCAAACAAACCTCGCGGATCAACTACGAGTCAGTGCAATACAATCAGAGGTTTGCTGAAAATCTCTTTGCTAAGCCGGCCGACGTCAAAACAATTAAGTAAGCCGTGGCTTACATATCCCACCCACCATCAGCCCGGATCACTTGTCCCGTAATGTAACGAGCATCGTCGGAGACAAGAAACGCGGCGATTTTTGCCATCTCCTCAGGCTGAGCAAAACGACCGAGCGGGATCTGCGTGAGAAACCAATCCTGATAGCTTGGATCCAACCCGGTGGTCATGTCGGTTACGACTGCACCGAGGGCAAGCACGTTGACCGTGATACTACGAGTCCCCACCTCTTTAGCTAACGCTTTTGTTAGACCTACCATTCCGGCCTTCGATGCCGAATAATTCGACTGTCCCGGCATTCCGTTCAAGCCGCTGATCGACGAAATATTCAGAATCGTACCGCTGCTCTGACGCAGCATGACTCGCACAGCGGCTTTGGAAAAATTCCAGGCGCCCTTGAGGTTTGTGTTGACCACCTCGTCCCAATCGTCCTCTTTCATGCGCATAATGAGATTGTCGCGCGTGATGCCGGCGTTGTTGATGAGGATATCAAGACGACCAAAAGCTTCTTTGACTTGTTGGACCATCTCGGCCGCAGCTTCTGTGTTGGCGACATCGCACTGCGCTGCGAAACTGCGAACTCCCAGTGCCTCAAGTTCCGTTTTTAGACTCTCAGCCGCTTCAGCGCTCTTCGCGTAGTTGAAAGCGACGTCAGCCCCGCGCCGCGCGAGTTCGAGGCAGATAGCTCGTCCAATGCCGCGTGTCCCTCCGGTGACGATGGCCACGCGACCTGCAAATGGTTTTTGATCCGACATGAGAAGTCTAATAACACAAAAAGGCACACAAGCACAAAAGTGCTTTTTGTGCCTTTTTGTGACGTACTGCTAACGTTTTGTCACTGAATTGCCCCCCGAGTTCGTTACCCAAACGTTTTTACCAGATACCGCCAGCCCGATTGGGCCGCGTCCAACGGAGATCAAGCCAAGACTCGTCCCGTCAAGAGCGCTGAGTTTCGTAACACTGTCGCCGCCGTTGTTGACAACGTAGATCACACCTTCGCTAAACACAGCGGAGAGTGGACCATCGCCAACTTTGTACGTGCCCGTCAACATTCCGGTAGCGCTCAGTTTCATGATGTTGCCGCTACCGAAATTAGCGACCCACAAGCTGCCGCCATCAAAGGCGATGCCGAATGGGCCATCACCAACAGGAAATGTACCAGCCAACACGCCATTCGACTCGCGCAGCTTCGTCACTGTATCGCTGTTGTTATTAGTGACGTAGATGTTCTCGCCGTCCGTCGCCATGCTGATCGGGCGCTCCCCAACCTCGTAAGTGCCAAGTGTCAAACCATCTGAAGCGCGTAGCTTCGTCAACGTGTTCGCATTGCGATTCGCGACCCAGATGTTGCCATTTGTAACGAGAACGCCGCCCGGGCCGTCACCGACCGCATATGTGCCGGCGACGGCACCACTCGCTCGATCGAGTTTCATCACGTTGTTACTGAGATAGTTCGCCACCCAGAAGAACGCACCATCGAAAGCCAGTGCAACAGGTCGGTGGCCCACGGTATATGTGCCGATCACGGTACCGTCGCTTGCCTGAAGCTTCGTAACGGTGTCGCTGAACTGGTTGGCGACAAAGACACTCGTTCCGTCAGTTGCAACTCCCTCCGGTCCAAGACCAACTGGAACTGCAGGTGCCAACTTTGAGTCTGTTGTAGTAGCAGGTGCAGTCTGTGCCTGCGACGCTGTAGCCATAACCAACGTCGCTAATACGGCGCCGAGCAAACCGCTGGTAATCAATCCTTTTACTCTCATCTGTCTCCTCCTCTCTTGACTTCACCGGCCGCCGGCCAATCAACCAGACTGATCTCTTTCACGATCTTGTTAGGCGCCAGCGAAGCGGGGCATCCAGCCCATAACGTATTCGGCTCGTTACCCCATCTCAGCATGGTGATGTGATTCGACTTATTTGCGTCGCGCACCGGATCGCGGTCGATAAACCCGAGCTTTTGACGCAACAACTCAATGTCTTTTGGATCACCCGTGAGAAACTGCCAGCCGGCACCAACCTTGTAAGCCTTCGCGTATGCGTTCAGATCTTTAGCCGTGTCTTCTTCTGGCTTGAGCGTGATTGAGTACATGAAAATGTCTTTGCCCACGCGGTTGCCCAGCAGTTTCTGCACCTTAACCAGGTTCGCAGTTGTACCAGGGCAGGTGCCCTCACACTTCACGTACATGAAGTTGATAATGACGATCTTGTCTTTCAAGAGATCGTCGTAAAACTTGACCTTCTTGCCCTCGTGCGTCGTCAGCGTAACGTTTGGAAAGCTTCGTTCAGCAAGCCGCTCGCGCGGTGTCTTCACGGGCTTGGTCTCCACTTGCGCTACGCTCACGCCCTGGCCGAACACCATCACGCCAACGATCAGGAGAGCAACTCCGAGAAGCGCTTGTATGTATCTGTTTCTCATGTTTCGCTGTCTCCTTTGTCACGGGTTCGTGATGTTGTCGCCCGGTCCATCGACGATCTCCCAGATAAGCATCATCGCGTGATCTTCGTGCACGACGTTGTGGCAGTGGAACGGATAACGGCCCACAAAGTCGCGGAAACGGAAGAATGTCTTGGTCTGCATGTTGTGCTCCAAACGGATGACGTCCTTGCGACCGTTCAGGACGAGACCACTTGAAGCGGGCGGCGCGCCGTTAACGGAGAGGAACTGGAATTCTTCGAAGTGTATGTGCGCTGGATGTTGCCACCCGCCAGAACTGTTGGTGACGACCCAGTGTTCGACTGAGTTTTTTGAGATACGAGCTCGCACTTCCTGGCACTCCGGATCCATCGAACGACCATTGATAGTCCAGAGGCCATTCGACCGATCGAAGTTGAAATTACGTGTGATCCGCGGCGCAGCGGTCTTGTCTGGTAATCCATAAAAGCGTGTGATCGTTGCCGGATCGACACTGTTGTCCGCGATGGGCGGCAGATCCACGACGATCTTCAAAATCAAATTGCCCTGGCCCGCCGCGAGCACCTTGCCTGTTGGCCCACGGCCGTCCTGCTGCTCCAAACGATTCTCGATGTAAAGCGTCTTACCGGCGTATTTCGAGAAGTCGATAACCAAATCCGCTCGCTCTGCCACGCTGATGCGGATGCTCTCGACCTCCACGGGATGATCAAGCAAATTGCCGTCGGTCGAGATCTGATGGAACTTGATCCGCTGATTCAGATTAGTCTTGTCTGTAAAGAAAAACTGATAAAAGCGGGATGGACCAGCATCAAGCCAGCGGAAGCGATAACGACGCGGGTGAACGTGCATCACCGGCTGTACTTTGCCATTGACGAGGAAGCGATCGCCGAGCACGCCGTCAAAGTTGAAAGTGTCGAAAGTGACAATGCCGGTCTCCGAGTCATACAAATGATCGCTGAAGAGCATCGGTACGTCGAAGTTACTGTCGTCGCTCACGCCGTCACCAAAGGAGGGCAGGTGAAAGCCCGTCGTCTCATCACCGGTATCGTGATCGTTAAAGAGCAGATACATACCGGCGAGGCCTTTGTAGACGTTCTGGGAGGTGAAGTCGTGCATATGATCGTGATACCAGAGCGTGCTCATCGACTCCTGGACATCGCCGCCCACGTCCTGGTGCGTCGAGTTCACACCGGCAAGAACGTTTGGATAGTGCTGATCGTAAAACTGCCCCGGCCTGAAGAAGTCGCACGGATTGCCATCGGACTCGGCAGGCGTGTGACCGTTGTGTAAGTGTGTCGTGACGAAGTTTTTGCCGAAGCCGCCGTTGTTGACCGGCAGGTTGTTGTGATTGCGGACGAGGATGGGGCGACCGTAACGCTCGACATAGAGCGGTCCCGGAACGAGACCATCGAAACCCCAGAGTGGCTGTGCCGGTAACTGTGGATGCGTGATGATGTTCGCCAGCCGCTGCTCGACCTCATAAAACCTTGTGGGCGTAAATTGATTGAAAGCCTGGTGCGGAATCGTGCGTCCCTCGCCAGCGGCAGTGTTTGGAATAATTGTAGGTGCGGGATTTAACGTCGCCGCCGGTTGCTTGACCGTCATGCGAGTGAACGGCTGGACGAAGGGTGTGGTTGGCGGGCTGCTTGGACCACTGCCACTACCACTGTCGAGCAAGTGCCCGGCACTATTGCGCGCCCTTACGCTCAAGCCATTCATCGAAACGAGCAAGCCCGCGCTCGTCAACAATCCCATCCTGAGCAGGTCGCGACGACTCAAACCGGCGGCGATGATTTCGCGCCTGTTTTTGGCCGCTTGCTGCTTCTCCTTCTCCGCCCTTTTATTAATCTTCGAGATATTCGCCATAGCGTGTTCTCCTTTAGGAAATAGGTCCCATAGGACATACAGGACGTATTGGACCTATTGCTCTGCCTAGTTGCACCAGTCACCTGACTGTTGCAGACAGCGGAAATTGTTGCCGAGTGCGGGAAAGACGGGCGTTCCGTCGCCGCGCTTTACATCGCGAATGAAAGCGTCGGGACGAATGAATCCGTCGCGCGGGTCGTCGGGAATCGGACAAATAACCCAGCGGAACACACCATCGTCTACCGGACGCGTACGCAGCTCGATCAGACCATTTGCGGCGAGGTTGTCGATCTGCGATGGGCTGGTCAGGATTGGTGTGCCGTCTAGATCACGACCGTTAGTGGCGGCAATTGGATCGAGTTCCTTCTTTCCCGCAGCCGTCGAAGCCTTTGGCGTGTAGACCACCCAGACTGCGACCCACATTCCGAGCGGATCATTTGAGAAGTAACCGTCGCGCGTATCGAAGACGTTGTCCTGTCGTTTGTTCGGAAGAAACGGATCGAGGATCGAGCCATTCGACGCCTTCGGAAAGATGAACACACGAAAGCGTTCGGCAGTGTCGAAAGCGACCTGACCGCGCGTGGTAAGTTGACCGGCAGCGTTGCGCTCGAAGCTGGTCGAGTTGAGCACGCCGAAGATGTTGGCGTAAGTCAATCCACTCGAGCCTGTCGTTCCCGGTGTCGTTTCAATCGTTCGGACGTTACTGCGGTTCGGGTCAGTGTTGGTGTTGTCGATGACGAAGTCGCCGCCGCGAGCAGCAGTGCCGACGCGTAGGACGATGTTCTCGGGCACAATGCCGTGTGCGCGATAGGCTGCGTCGCTGAAGTCGAAAGGCGACGTGCCGAGGTCGTTGCCTCCATCCGCAGAGACGCTCGTACCGAGGTTAAGACCGGCCATCGCCAACAATAGAAGCGTGAAGGCGGCTAGCCGGAGCATGCCTGTAGAGGTTTTCCTGTTCGTATTCATGATGGGTTGGTCTCCTTACTTGAAATGTGAGGCGCAGTATCGTGGAAGGATTTTTGGAGGTATGTCAGCGCGGCGACACCAATGTCACGGGGCTGACCAAAGTGCGATAAAAGTTTCGACGCCGACTGCGACGAGCAGGCCGGCGTACGTCTGGAGCGCTTTGAGGAATTTGACGCGTATCCAACCGCGACCTAATTCAATGATGTTTCGTCGTTCGAGATCGTTAAGGACGGTCGTCGTCGTTTGGCGCGCCGCTCCGATCAAGCTGGCAACGTCATGATGTGTGAGCGGTACGAGGTGATCACTGCTTTCGACCTCCGGACGACTGGTGGAGATCTCGTGTAACAGTTCGCAAACGCGGGCGGAGACTGGTTTCGATGTGATGTCGGAGAGCTTCTTCTCCATTCGCCGTCTTCGATCGCCGACCAGTCGGATGTAACTCAACGCAAGTTTTGGCTGAGTTGTCAGTAGTTGTGCAAAGTCCTGTTTCGAGAAAACCCACATCAGCACGTCGTCGAGTGCCTGCGCCATGTTGCTGCGCAACGACTCGTCAACGAGTGCAAACTCTCCAAAAATTTCTCCCGGCTGGATGATATCGATCGCGATCTCTTTACCCGATTCGGCGAGAACTGACAGTTTGATTCTGCCCTGCTTCAGGATATAGACGAAGTCAGAACGATCACCCGGCATGTAGATGAATTCACCGCGCGCTTTACGCAGGCTACGTGCGTGCGCCGTGATGTGACTCATATCCTCAGGCCGCAGACCAGAGAAGATTTGCACGCGTGGGTTGTAACGCGGAGTTTCAGACGTCGCGATCGAGGATGCTGCGA
>DASTVU010000068.1:0-10251 GCA_035758935.1 Pyrinomonadaceae bacterium
ACGGGCGGCCACGGAGGGCCGCCCCTACAGTACGTTCCTAGTCGTCAACACTTTCCAACATCCAAATGTCGACGCTGATTTGCTCAGCATAGTGCAGGATGGGTTGCGTCTTCGGCTGTGGTATCAGTTTATCGTCAAGCATCGTCGAACCGAAGTCGCTTAACTCGGCTTTGTAAAGCTGCCATGGCTCGTGATAGATCCGCGCGCGGTAGAGTTCGCCTTCGAATTCGGAGTACAGAAGGTAGCGCTCCGTAAGAAAGAACTCTCGCGACCCTGGCTGTGATTGCGGCAATGCATCACCTACACTCCAGTTAGCCTTGAATTGCGCGGGAGGATTATCTTTGCGCTTCAGCCGGTACCTGATCTTCCTCTTACCTTCTAACGAGATATCCGCCGAGTAGTAAGGAAGATGATAGAAAGAGCGTGCAGCTCGAACTGCTGCAGTGCTATTCGCGTCAAGCGAGAAAAACCAGACGCCGGGAACGCCGTTGTAGTGAACGTAAGTGCGGACGTTCAACTCGTGCATCTCGTTGAGCCCGGGAATCGGAGGCATATACGGCGGCAGTCCGCGTATATCCCACATTGTAAACGGCACTATACCGATCCAGGCTGAATCGCCGTAGGTATCGATTTCAAGGGCCTCGGGAATGTGTGGGCGCAGGAGATTTGGTTTGATGCGCCAGTGCATAAAGAGAAGTTTGCCCCACTCCTGATGCATCACCGGCTGGCCTTGCGGTCGATGCCGAACAGCCAGCCGATCTACGTCGAGTACCTTGCGCATTCAGTGTCCCCCCTCTTCACTAAATTCCTGGGCCCACAATTTAACAGGATCGACAAGATTAATCCTGCAAACTTAACGTCTTCTGAACATCTCCTCATGTATAGCGGCGATCGCTTCGGGCGGTACTTTCGGCTTACGGTCGTACGTTAGGAGCCCGTTGATTTCCTGCTCAATATCAGTCAACTGCGTGTAACAGTACCCGGCAAGAAACTCCAGCGACGCGATTCCCTTCATCAAATCACGATACTTTTCCATCAACTCGTCGGATGTCTTGAAAGAGTCGTAAAACCGGTACAGCAGATCCCGTTTCTCCGGCGGAATGTCAGGCGGAATCGTTAAGAATCCCCCGACCTCCGAAAGGACAATCGGTTGTCCACGATACTTTGATCCACGTGCAAACAGTGGCTTATCAACCCAGACCTTCGGAGGCACTTCGCCTCCGCGCATCGTCTCTTTGTAACGGCTGGAGAGCTTCTCGGCGCTTGGTGTGTAGTCGTGAATCGCGCAGATGTCGGTGATGTCTGTATGTTCCCAACCATCGTTATCGATCACGGGCCGCGTCGAGTCGAGCCGTCTCGTCACGCGCACCATTCGTTCGATGAAAGCGTATTGTCCGGCGTGTTCGTGACTCAACCCCGGAAAGCCCATGCTCTCGTTCACCGGAACCCAGGCGATGATGCACGGATGGTTGTAGTCACGCCTTACCGCATCCTGCCATTCGGCCGACAACAACTCTTCGCCCTTGGGCGACCACGCACGCGCGTTCGGCATCTCTTCCCAAACCAGCAGGCCGAGACGATCGCACCAGTAGAGCCAACGCGGATCTTCGATCTTCTGATGCTTTCTGACGCCGTTGAAACCAAACATCCTGATCCAACCGATGTCAGTCTGTAGCGCTTCATCTGAAGGAGCAGTGAGATAACCATCGGGCCAAAAGCCCTGGTCCAAAACCATCTTCAGGTAAGTAGGTTTGCCATTGAGAAGAAACTTTCCGTCTCGCAGTTCGATGCCGCGCAGTCCGACGTAAGAGCCGACTTCATCCAACAGGTTCTTGCCGTCGTAGAGTCGCACCTGTAAATCGTAAAGGTGTGGCGATTCAGGCGACCAAAGTTTCGCGTAGGGAATCGTGATCCCTAGCCGCCCTGTTGCTACGGCCGTCTGGTCTTCGGCGATAGCGACACGCCTACCTTCTTCGAGGACTTCGACTTCGACGCGCCACGCCGATGAGGGCGCGTGTAGAAATACAGTCAGTTCAAGATGATTTTGTTTGGCGTGTGTGACGACGCGCAGCTCTTCGATCCGTATCGGTGGCACCGGTTCCAGCCAAACTGTTTGCCAGATTCCGGTGGTGCAGTAGTAATCGATTCCTTCCGGCAGACCGGTGAATGACTGTTTACCTCGTGGCTGTTCCGGATCTTGACGATCCTCGATACGGAGAGTTAATCGATTTGAACCTGATTTGAGATATGGTGAGATCTCGAATTGAAACGGCACGTGACCGCCGCGATTGTGACCAACTTCCTGGCCGTTTACCCAGACAGTGCAGAAATAGTCCGCGGCGCCCACGTTGAGCAGCAAATCACGTTTATAGAATTCATCGGGGAGTTCGAAAGAACGTGCATACCAAACAACCTCATGAATACCCTTATCATTGATCCCTGAGAGCTCGGTCTGGTAACCAAACGGAACGTTGATTCGTAACGGCAACGTGCGACCGTCGTACCAACCAAGTTGCATTCCTTCCTCAGCATCGTCAAAGGCAAACTCCCATTCGCCGTTGAGATTGAACCAGATGCTGCGTACAAATTGTGGTCGCGGGTATTCAGATCGGGGGATCTCTTTTCTGTTAAGAATCATGTTAGCGAAACCATTCTTACATCGCGGACCAGTTTCACAGGATGAACAAGATTGAAATGATTTACAGGATTCATCATGTAAATCATGTTAATCCTGAAATCCTGTGAAGCTGATCCTCGCATCACGCACGTCTAACCATTCACTACATTTATTACCCGCTCTGGAAGTAGCAAAGAATGACCGTTTCCGTTTCCGTTTCCGTTGCCATTGCCGTGACTATGAACCATCGCCTCAACTCTCTTCATTCCGGCGATCTTGCCGTAGGTAGTGAGAGCCTGAGCCACAATCTGATCCATGTTGTAATACTTGTAAGTCGCCAGGCGTCCGACAAAGTGCACACCATGCGTCGCGTCGGCAAGCGATTTATAACGCGCATACAAATCAGCATTTTCCTTGCGCGGCACTGGATAATAGGCATCACCCTGTGATTTCGGAAACTCGTAAACGATACTCGTCTTCGTGTGCTCCTGTCCGGTCAGATACTTGAACTCCGTGATGCGCGTGTAGAGCTGCTCGTTGGGATAGTTCACCACCGGCGCCGGTTGAAAAACGGACGTGTGGTGTGTTTCGTGCTTAAACTCGAGCGATCGGTAAGGCAGTTTTCCGTAACAATAATCGAAGTAAGAATCCACCGGACCGGTATAGATCATTTCGCGAAATGGAATGTCCTTCTCTATCTCGCGATAGTCGCAATTCAACATGATCTTGATATTGCTGTGATCAAGCATGTTCTCGAACATGCGCGTGTAGCCGTGCAACGGCATCGCTTGATAGGTGTCGGTGAAGTAACGATCGTCGCGATTCGTGCGCGTCGGTACTCGGGAAGTCACACTTGCATCCAGTTCGGAAGGATCCAGTCCCCACTGTTTGCGCGTATAATTGCGAAAGAATTTCTCGTACAGTTCCCTACCGACTTTACTGACAACGACGTCTTCCGACGTGCGGACATGTTCGACTGGTTCCGCAACTTTCTTAAAAAATTCTTCGACCTCAAAAGAGGTCAGACTCAGACCATAAAGCGTGTTGATGGTGTCGAGGTTGATTGGAATCGGCACGACCTGCCCGTCGACACTGGCGCGAACGCGATGTTGATACGGACGCCAATCGGTAAACCGCGAGAGATATTCAAAAACTTCGCGTGAGTTCGTATGGAAGATATGCGGGCCGTATTTATGAACTAAAATGCCTGCTTCGTTGTAATGATCATAGGCGTTGCCACCTATGTGTGGACGCTTGTCACAAAGCAAAACCTTCTTATTAGAGCCCGCCGCGAGTCGTTCCGCGAGTACACTGCCGGCAAAGCCGGCGCCTACAATCAAATAATCAAACATGATGAACCCCCTTGTTCGTGATGAGATTATGTTCCGGCGCCTGCGCCTGCTCGCTGGGTCGCGCCGTTGAGTGGCAATGAGGTGGAGCTTGCAGGTCGCTTTCTTTCTATAACTTCGTCAATCAAATCAGACATTTGTGCCCACGTTTTATCCCAGGAAATGTTTTCCAGGAATGCGTCGACTTTCTTCAGCCATTCAGACTCACCAGTCTTTGCCAACAGCTTTTCTGCGGCCGCGATAAACTCATCGGCAGTGTCGGCGATCTCAACCAGTTTCAACTCGCCATACGGCCTGACGACGTCTCTTATCGATGTTGAAATTACCGGTTTGCCGGCAGCCAGATACTCCGGCGTTTTCGTGGGACTGATGAAACGCGTGGATTCGTTGCGAGCAAACAACAGGAGCGCGATGTCCCATCCGGCCAGATAATCCGGAAGCTCGCTGTATTTCTTTCCGCCGAGATAGTGAATGTTTCCATACTTTGGCAGCGTCGCTGCATCGATCTTCACAACGGGACCGATCATGATGAAGTTCCAATCCGGACGCCGTGTTGCCAGCTGCTCGAGGAGATCGATGTCGAATCTCTCGTCGATAACACCAAAGAAGCCGAGTCGCGGATGCGGAATCTGTGCCTGATCCTCAAGATCTTCAAGAGTCTTTCGTGCTTTGCCAAAATGCGACGCATCGATACTGCTTGGAAACGCATGCACCGACGGGTGCTGATCACACTTCACTTCATACAAACTCTGCCCCCCAGTGAAAACCAGATCGACATGTTGAAAGAGTTCCTTTTCAAACATCGGCAATTGGGAGTGAGCGCCTTTGAACGCCGACAACTCATCCATGCAATCGTATACAGCAGCGATCGGAGTGAAATGCTCGGTGAAGCTGAGCGCCAGTGGCGTGTAGTACCAGAAGACGTATTCGTTAATCTCGTGATCGAGGAAAAGCTGGCGCGTCATCTCTCTCATGACGGCATTGATTGCAACTTCGCTTCTCAGTCCTTCCGGCAAGTGCGGCACGACGATATGCAGTCCAGGTTCTGCTTCGCGTACTTCCATCCGCATCGAGCAATTACCGAAGATAGGTTCTTCTACATAGAAGACTCGACGACTTTTAGCGGATCGGCTCAGAAGATGTTGCGGACGTTGGTAAACAAAGTCCCAGCGCAAATGCGAAAAGCAAACCAGATCGATTGTTTCACTGGGCGGCAACATTGAAGATAAGAGCGTTTTGTCAGTCATCGTCCTTCTCATTTCCCGTGACGGGTATCTTGCCGCGCGCGCACTTCAAGCGCGGAGAGCGAATTCCACAAACTTGTTGTTACGAGCGGCTGAGCTTGAGATTTGTTGCTCCACCCAGCCTTTATGGGTTGGTTACTGCTGCCCCATTAAACCTTGCAAATTGAGTTGGGTCGGCTTAATTCAATACAACAAAATCTCGACCTGTTTGCTTCTCAACCGTCTTGCAAATCTCTTCCGTCACATTAAGCTCTCATGGCAATAGTAGTGCCGCAGTGTGAAGCAGTTTAGTTGTTGGGAGGTGCAGTCATCGTACGCAAGCGTACGATGAAAGTTACGAGTTCGTAGAATTTGAGCCACAAAAAAGCACAAAAGGAATTTGGGATTCCTTTTGTGCCTGTTGATTCTTTTGAGGCTGGTAAGAGTTACTTTCGCATCCTCAATCTCTGTCGTGCGTAGCCACCGAGTCCGAGCAGCGCGCTGCCCAATAAGAAGACTGACGATGGCTCTGGTATCTGGCCACCGGGTACGCCCACATCGCTTCCGGGCCCAGGTGTATTTTGGAAGCGCACAAAGACAGCATTGCAAATCTGCTCTTCCGTGAATCCGGTGAATGCCGCTCCCGTAACAGTGAACGAGGCGCTTTCGCCAGGTGCCAATCCATCGTTTGGCGAACCGCCATTGAAATTACCGGAAGGTCCTGTGGTGAAACCAAAGTCCAACACCACATTGTTGAAGCCGGCCGGTACGTTACCTAAATCCCCATCACCAAAGATGAAAGTTGAATTCAAACTCGGCGCTTGCGAACCCGTAAAACCATTCAGTCCGGAGGCGCTCGCATTACCGAGCGGTGGCAAGTCGTATCCGATGCCTGTGATGACTGACGTGGAACCAGGCGACGTAATAGCCGACGTATTCGTGATCGTGAAAGTTAAGGTGTTAGTTTGCGCGTTGAATTCGCAAACTATCGTGGCAGTTGAGGCTTGGCCTGTATTTACCCCCACGATGGTGATAGTGTCGGCCTTCACCGTTGCACTGACGCCAGCCATGAGAATGAGTGCGGCCAACGATAAGATCTGTTTGCTAAATCGGGACATGGAAAACCCCCTCTTCCTTGTTCGTTCCGTGGACTAAAAACACATCGCCCGCCGATTTTTACTACGGCCTGGATACAAGTATGGGGAGAAACTTGTGGGGCAACACAAATTGCACTGTTGCGTGTGTGGCCGAGATATTAAGAGCCACAACTGCGCGGGTCAACGAATAGATCGTCCTGTGACAAAAATTCCACAAGCAATACACCGGAAACGCAAAAACGATTTGGTGCGTCGCTTGATTGAGAACGAAAGCGCCAGTGGCGAGTGCGGTGATCTTTACGATGTCCTTTCCGGTAAGCATGTCGACAAACGATGCAAGTCGTGCCCCGTGGAACTGTACGTGCTTCTACATATCTCGTTGTTGCAATCGTCAAAGGAAAGTGAACGTGAGATTCACTTAAGAGATAGTTCTGCGGACAGCTACGTACGCAAACAGAACAATGGTAAAGGCGGAGATCGATATGGAAAATCAAACTTCAGATGTCGCTAAACAAGCAACCAAAACCTCGGTGCCGGAGAAACTGCTCGGACGTCTCTTGAGTTTTGAACCAGTGCCGGCGCCCGTGATCAGTCTCTATCTCGACGCACGCGCCGATCAGCACGGACAAGCCAACTTCCTTCCGTTCGTGCGGAAGCAACTGTCAGAGCGCAGCAAATCTTACGAGAATCAGTCGGACGAACGGCTGAGTTTTGAAGAAGACTTTGTGCGAATCGTGCGCTACCTCGAAGGCGAAGTTCCACCGTCGATCCAGGGCCTTGCGATCTTTGCCTGCTCAGCGTGGAACGACTGGTTTGAGGTGGGGCAATTTGACGCTCCATTCGAACGCAATCGACTGTTTGTCTCTGACCGGCCTCATCTCTATCCGCTCGCGCGGCTGATCGATCAATACCGGCGTTACGCAGTCGTGCTTGCAGATACAAATCGCGCACAGATCTTTGTTTTCGCGGCAGGGCGCGCAGTTGAGCGCGAGGAAGTACAGAACGTGAAGACTAAGCACGTAAAGGTTGGTGGATGGTCGCAGGCGCGCTACCAGCGACACGAGCAGAATTATCACCTGCAACACGCAAAGGAGGTCGTAGAGATGCTGGAGAGGATCGTGCGCGAAGACGAGATCGAGCACGTGATTCTTGCGGGTGATGAGGCGACCGTCATTCCTTTGCTCCGCGAACAGTTGCCCAAAGCACTCGAGGAGAAAGTGATCGACGCGGTTAGCCTTGCGATCGATACACCCGAACACGAACTGCTCGACGAGTCGTTGAAAGTTTTTCAGCGACACGATTCGCTCACCGACATGGAAAAGGTTGAGCGACTGCTGAATGAATATCGCGCTGACGATCTCGGTGTTGCCGGTGTTGCGGAGACGCTCGCTGCTTTATCAAATGGTCAGGTGGAAGAGATGCTGATCGCCGCGAAGCCGGAAAGTATTCAGTTTGACAAAGAGGAAGTCGAGAAGGTTCTGAAACTCTACAGAGATGAAGAGCCGTTACCTGAGGAACTGGACCAACGCACAGTCGCGGATGAACTCGTGCGACGCGCGAATGTGCTTTCGTCCGCCCGCGTCACGTTTATCGAGGACAGCACACAACTCGAACGAGTCGGTGGCGTTGGCGCGCTCCTGCGTTATCGGATATCGACAAAGGAAAGCCATTTTTTGCCACAGATTGACGCGGATGAACGCGGATCAGATCAGCGTAAATCCGCGTCCATCCGTGGCTAAACTACTTAACGGCTTGATCTGTGATCTCGAGGCCTTTGTCGATGATGGCGAAAGCCTCCCGCAGCTCGGCTTCAGTGATGCAGAGTGGCGGGTTCGTGAAGAAGGTGTTCCAGCGCACGAGTGTGTAGAGACCTTCCTGACGGAAGAACTTTCCAAGCGCCTGCATTTCGGGTGACGCGGAATTGAACGCCGCCATCGGCTCGCGCGTCTCGCGATTTCGGACAAGCTCGACAATCCCGAACAGTCCGATGTTTCTTGTGGCCCCAACTGACGGATGCCGCTTCTCGAGGTCTTCCATCAACCCACGCATCACCGTACCCATGCGACGCGCATTCTCGATTAGATTGTCCTCTTCATAGACCGCGATCGTCGCGAGTCCTGCCGCACACGCGAGTGGATGACTGTTGTAAGTTAGACCACCGTAAAAGACGTTGTTCTGGAAGTGATCGGCAATCTGACGTCGCATGCCCACAGCGCCGAGTTGTACGTAAGCGCTCGTCAAGCCTTTCGCCATCGTGATCAGATCGGGCACGACTTTCCAGTTATCGACCGAGAACCACTCGCCAGTACGTCCAAACCCGGCCATCACTTCGTCGGCGATCAAAAGAATCCCGTACTTGTCGCAAAGGTCTCGCAGACCCTGCATGTAACCATCCGGCGGAATCAGAACACCGTTCGTGCCGACAACTGGTTCGACGATCAATGCCGCAATCGTTTTTGCTCCTTCGAGTTCGAGCACTTCTTCAGTGCGTGAAAGCACTTCTTCAGTTGTGTCCCAACCTCTCTGAATGCCGTGGTAATAATCGGGGATACGAAACACGCCCGGAATGCCGGGCTCGGCTGCCCAGCGACGCGGGTCGCCCGTTAAGGTCAACGAGCCGGCCGTACCACCGTGATAAGCGCGATAGCGCGCACCAATCTTGTGGCGTCCGCTGTAAAGCCGTGCGATGCGGATGGCATTCTCGTTTGCTTCAGCGCCGCCGTTCGTGAAGAAGAAAGCGTCGATGTCGCCTGGCGTCAGTTCGGCAAGTTTCGCACTCAAACGACCGCGCACTTCAGTGGCCATGAACGGATTCGCGTAAGCAAGCTTGTCAGCCTGGTCCTTGATCGCGTTAATGACGCGCTCGTCGCCGTGACCGATGTTGACGCACATCAATTGGCTGTTGAAATCGATGAAGCGCTTGCCTTCGGGAGTCCAAAAGTAGATGCCTTTCGAGCGGTCGACAGGAATCGGATCGACAGCAGCTTGGGCAGACCATTCAAAGAGTGTGTGGCGGCGACAGAGTTCGACAATCTGTTCGCCTGTCATGCTTTCGGTAGTTGTGCTCATGATGCTGGGGATGCTATCGGAATCGTCAGTGATTGACAATCTCCCATATACTCTTCCCGGATGAATCATATAACCGAGCTTTCACGCGAGCGCATTCAAGCCACCGAGCGCGTGATCAGACCATACATTCGCCGCACGCCGATTCTCGAGGTTGAGGGTTCTGAATTCGGACTCGAACCGGTCAGGATCGTCTTCAAGCTCGAACTGTTTCAACACGCCGGATCATTCAAAGCACGAGGTGCATTCACGAACATGCTCACTCGAGAAGTTCCGGCTGCGGGTGTCGTCGCCGCTTCCGGGGGAAATCACGGCGCCGCAGTGGCATTTGTGGCGATGAAGCTCAGTAAGCCGGCAACGATCTTTGTTCCGTCAGTTGCGTCGCAGGCGAAACTCGACCGAATTCGAAATTACGGCGCAGAGTTGATCATCGCCGGTGATCGCTATGCCGAGTCGCTAGAGGCCAGCGAAGTGTGGACCAAGCAATCAGGTGCACTGCCGATTCACGCGTACGAAGGGGACGAGACGTTGTTGGGCCAGGGCACACTCGGGCTTGAGCTCGAGCAACAGGATCCAAAGCTCGACTCGCTACTCGTCGCGGTCGGTGGTGGTGGACTGATTGGCGGTGTTGCCGCGTGGTATCAGAATAGGGTCAAAGTCGTCGCAGTTGAGCCGACAGAAGCGCCGACTCTACATCTTGCACTAAAAGCCGGCAGACCCGTTGATTCTCCAGCGGGCGGTATCGCTGCCGATTCCCTCGCACCCAGACAAGTTGGGAAACAGATGTTTCCGATCGCGCAACAATTTGTTCAGAGCTCGTTACTCGTGACTGATGAAGAAATTCTCGACGCGCAAAAGAGATTGTGGGAAGCGACGCGCATCATCGCCGAACCCGGCGG
>DASTVU010000069.1:0-2192 GCA_035758935.1 Pyrinomonadaceae bacterium
CGTGATCTTTTTAATCTCGGGCGGCGGATCGGCGATGATCGAATGGCCTGTCAGCGACGAAATCTCTTTGCGCGATCTAAGAGCCGCCAATCAGGATCTCATCTCCTGTGGCGCAAGCATCGCGGAAGTGAACTCGGTACGGCGCGCGTTTTCGGCCGTGAAAGGCGGCGGGCTGGCGCGACGTTCACCGCGAGCTCAAATGTTCACACTGATCGTCTCCGACACGAATTCCGGTGACGAAGCAAGTGTGGCTTCAGGTCCAACACTCGCCGCCCCGCTCGACGCGCCAAAAGCAATTGAAGTACTCGAGCACTACAGTCTCGACACGGTGCTACCCGAATCGATAGTCAGAGCCGTGCGCAACGCCAAACACGCAAACGACCCAATCAATGGATCTCACGTAGTTCTTTTGGACAATCGAACCGCGGTGGAAGCCGCTCGCACGAAAGCGATCGAACTCGGCTATGAATGTTTTTTGCGGAACGACATCAACGAACAGCCGATTCAAGATGGTTGCGATCTTCTTCTTGCAAGTCCCTCTTGCACGGTCTCGGGAGGCGAATTCTCATGCCCGGTTCGTGGAGACGGCCGCGGCGGTAGAAACCTGGAAACCGCCTTGCGCTGTGCGATCAATCTTCAAGATCAAACCTCACACACCGTCGTCCTAAGCGCCGGCACCGACGGCATCGACGGCAACAGTCCCGCCGCCGGCGCTATCGCCGACGAAACCACCATCCATCGCGCTCGAAACCTGAACCTCGACGCCGAACAATATCTCGCACGCAGCGACTCCTACACCTTTTTCGAACAACTCAACGACCTGATCGTCACCGGCCCGACCGGCACCAACGTCCGCGATCTACGAATCGTTCTCAGATCCTCGTAAATCGCTTTTTAAAGATCCATTAAATCCGTGGTATAAGTTTTCCCGGAGATCCGAACTCTTGTCGACACTTATCAACACCAACACTCCCATTACTACCAAACCGCCCGATGGCAGTTCGCTCACGTTTACAGAGCTGATAGAACGTCTAAACAGCCAAAAAAGCGTCCCAACCCTCAAAGATTTGAATAACTGGGTCGCGAACGTGGAGATTACGGAGATTGATCTGAAGCCGTACCTCGGTTTCAAGGAAGGCAACTACTGGCGCCATCGAGTTTGTCGCAATGAGGCGGTCGAGATGCTGGTGATCTGTTGGCGTCCTGGTCAGAAGACGCCGATTCACGATCATAACGGCTCTCACGGTGTGGTAAGAGTTCAAAAGGGTCTGATGTGGGAAACGATTTTCAAGTACGACGACGAGCAGGGTTTGTGTTACGACACGGGTCGTGAATGCCCGGTGGGCACAGTCACGGGCGCCGAAGTGCCGGACATTCATCAACTCGGAAATCCCGAAGTCAGTGGTCAGGATCTCATCACGATTCACGTTTATGCGCCGCCGCTCGGTGTGCTTAAGACTTACAAAGTGGGAAGTGCCAGGGTAGACCTTTACACGCCTAATGATTTTCCGACCTGAGACGCGGCTGGCGCCGCTCGCCGCGTTAGTTCTGGCGCTGGCGTGCGTCACCGCGTGCAAGGATAAACCCACCACAACTTCTGCTCACGACGAACTGACTGTCGCCGCAGCCTCCGATCTCACTCCAGCTTTCGAAGAACTCGGTCGCGAGTTTGAAGCCGCTAACAAAACCAAAGTCATCTTTATGTTTGGGTCCACAGGTATGCTCACGAGGCAGATCGAGAATGGCGCGCCTGTGGATCTCTTTGCGGCTGCGAATGTGAGCTATATCGACGAGTTGGACAAGCAGGGTTTGATCATTCCTGACAGCAAGGCGATTTATGCGCGCGGTCGCATCACGTTATGGACACCTGACACGAGCAACATACGACTACAGGGAATCGCAGATCTCGCGCGGCCCGAAGTGATGCGTATTGCGATCGCGAATCCCGATCACGCTCCTTATGGTCTGGCAGCGAAGCAGGCGCTTGAAAGTGCCGGTATCTGGGAGCGTGTGCGACCGAAACTGGTTTACGGTGACAATATCCGGCAGACACTTCAGTATGCGGAGACGGGCAACGTAGATGTTTCGATCGTCGCATTGTCGGTAAGCATACAGAGTCGTGGACGATGGACGTTGATACCGGAGGAGTTGCATCAGCCGATTGATCAGGGTCTCGGCATTATCAAGACCAC
>DASTVU010000070.1:0-10571 GCA_035758935.1 Pyrinomonadaceae bacterium
AACACAGATTTATTTAAGATTAAGTATGGGCCAGTCATGATGCAGTGCCGTTTGTCGCAGACGCATGTCGGGATTTATTACTGCCGGATGACCCACGATCGAAAGCATCGGCAGGTCGCTCATGCTGTCCGTATAAGCGTAAGAATCGCTCAGACTGATCCCTTCTCGTTCAGTGTAGGTTCGAATCCACGAAGCCTTGGTTGCCGCGGCCATCACCGGCGGCAGCAAGCGCCCGGTGGCCACTCCATTCACAAACTCCAGCCGGTTAGTGACGTATTCCGTAATTCCCAGATGCTCCATGAGCGGCTTCACCGATAAATCAAGCGCGCCGGTTATCACGACCTGGCGAAGTCCCAATTTCCTCGATTTATCTATCAGTTCATAGGTGCCCGGAAAGACTGCCGGCTTAATCACATCTTCAAACAATTCGTGGGCAAAGTAGCGCAGCCGGTCTTCAGATTGCCCCTTGTAGCGTTTGAAATAGAGGTCATTAAATACTTTTCGGCTATACTGGTCCGTCACCGCGAAGACTGGAAGGCTCAGAAACGTCGTCGCGCTCTTCGAAAAGCTAGCCAACAACCCCTGCTGGCGTTTGGCATAAAACGAGAGCGTGTGCACAAGGTTGGTGCTTACTAAAGTTCCCTCGAGATCGTAGAACGCTGCCCCTGCCAAGCTCTCCTCCAGCTGGTTTTTGCGGTCTTGCGGCCGAGATGGCCTGAATGGGAAGTCACTATACCGTATTCGAACCGTTTTGGATAACCGGAAGCAAAAGTATTACACACTGTATGCTGATTCTAGACAATCCGAGGACAATTGATGATAAATCCTAGAAAAAAGCGCGAAATCCTGCGATCAGTCATGGTCATTTCCGCGGTTATTTCAAT
Organism: Pyrinomonadaceae bacterium; assembly: GCA_035758935.1. Classification (GTDB taxonomy): domain Bacteria; phylum Acidobacteriota; class Blastocatellia; order Pyrinomonadales; family Pyrinomonadaceae; genus PSRF01. The sequence continues at coordinate 885 of DASTVU010000070.1, forward strand.
CGTTATGGGCGGGATCGCATGTAATAACGGGGCGCCGGAGAGTCCGTCCAGCACAGGTAGTTCGGACGCGAAGATGGCCGGAGACAAGATCGCTGAGGCGGAGCCGCTTTATGAGGGCCGCGAGGATATGACCAAGGCTCGAACGGCAGTTACGGCCCTCCGCCAGGCTCATGCGGCCGACTACGGCAACTACGAGGCAGCCTGGAAGCTCGCGCGGGCGGCTTTTTACGTCGGCGACCGGACTGACAACGACTCAGAACGGGACAACATGTTTCGAGAGGGAACTGAAGCCGGAAAAGCGGCGGTACAACTCCAACCTGACAAACCTGAAGGTCATTTCTGGCTCGGGGCCAACTACGGAGGCGAGGCGGCGCACAGCACCCTTTCAAATCTTTCCAGTTTTCAGGACATCAAACGCGAGATGGAAGCGGTTTTGAAGATTGAGGAGAGCTATCAGGGCTACAGCGCCTATATCGGTCTGGGTCGACTTTATTTACAGGCTCCCAAAGTCCTCGGTGGCGACATCAACAAAGCAATTGAATACCTGGAAAAAGGCCTAAAACTCAATCCCAATAATACGGTCATGCGGTTATATCTGGCTGAAGCGCATGAGGCGAACAATCGAAACGCCGATGCGAAGAAGCAGATCGAAACAATAATGACATCGACTCCCGATCCAAAATACGTAGCTGAACACAAAGACGCCGTTGAAAAGGCGAAGAAACTGCTCCAGAAAATTGAATCAGAAGGGTAGTTAGCAGACGGATTAACGAGGATTTGTTTTCTGACGGATTTCCTCGAGCGTGCGTTTGAGCTGTTCGAGTTTTTGACCCGCTTCGCCGAGTTTGCCTTGCGAGGTTAGGCGCTGGTAATCCTCGAATTCCTGGTTCGCACGGTTCACGAGCTGTTTTAGATCCGCTCCAGGAGTTGCCGATGGTGTTGGTTGTTGAGGAGCCTGACCAGTATCCGCAGGTGCTGAAGGTTTGGTGGCGGCCTCGCCGAAGAGACTGGTCATTGCCTCATTGAACGACTGCCCGTAGCCGAGTTTTTCCTGTGTTGCCAGAACGACGAGCCGGAGCTCCGGCATCGGACTCCGCTCAGCCTGCAAGTAGATCGGCTCGACGAACATCAATGAACGCCCGATCGGTATCACGAGTAAATGACCACGGATGACGCGCGAGCCTTGTTGATTCCAAAGTGTGAACTGTCCTGAAAGCTGTGCGTTTTGATCGATGCGTGCTTCGATCTGGACTGGCCCATCAATGAGTCTTGATTTCGGGAAGTTATAGACCAGCAGCTTGCCGTAGTTTTCACCGTCGCTGCGTCCCGCCATCCAGCCAATCATGTTGTTTCGGTTTGCAGGTGTGAAGGGCAGGATTAGCACAAACTCATTGTTCTGCTGTTCGCCCGGCAACTGCATCAACACGTAATACGGAGCGATCGGCTCACTTACCTTTTCATTCTTCTCGTTTATTCGGATGTGTTGCGCGATGCTCCAGACGTCTTCGCGCTGGAAAAACACTTTCGGATTCTGCGAGTGATAGAGACTGTAGACTTCACCCTGAGCACGGATCAGTGTTTCGGGATACCGCACGTGCGCGCGAAGGTCAGCGGGCATTTGACTCGCATCCTGGAACAGACTCGGAAAGATGCGTCGATATGCCGCAAGGATCGGATCCTGGTTATCGAACACGTAGAAACTTGCCGTTCCGTTATAAGCATCGATAACAACCTTCACGCTGTTGCGAATGTAGTTGAGTGAATTGCCGGCGACGTCGTGATGCGTTGAATAAGGGAAATACGACGATTCGGTAAAAGCATCGATCATCCAGAAGAGACGCCCATCATTGGAAACGACGATGTAAGCGTCCTTATCGTAAGTGAGGAATGGAGCGACCCCATTTATGATCTCGCGAATGTTTCGATTGATGAGCACGCGACTCTCATTCGTGACTGCGTCTGAGAACGGCAGTCTCGAGAGATCACCAATTCCCCATGCGAGCAACATGCGTCGCAAGCGGCTGTTAATTGGTATGCCGCCTGTGCCCTGATAAGAGGTGGTAGCGTATGTATCGTCGCCTCGAGGATAATCAAACTCCTGCTGTTTGGTCTTAACGTAAACGTAACGATTCGTACTCTCACCAAAATAAATCTCTGGCCGTGTGACCTTGATCTCGCCCTCAACCGGCATGTTCGATAACACAAACTGAGGTAGACCTTCGGGCGTGAAACCGTTGGCGCTATTCATCGTCACGCCGTATCCATGCGTGTAGGTCAATCGCTCATTGACCCAGTTGCGTGATGAAGCAGGCAGTTTGTCGTCGTTGATTTCTCGCGGCGCAATCATCATCTGTCGCGTCTGGCCCGCCATGACATAACGGTCGACATCGACGTCAGGAAAGTCGTAGTAAGTGCGAATCGCCTGAATCTGTCGCAGCGTGTCCTGGAGAGCGCGCCAATCCCACAGGCGAATGTTATCGAGACTCTGTCGATTGTTCGGAAGATCGAGAGCGGCAGTTGTGTTTTCCGCTTCGAAATCGCGCAGCTCTATTTGATCGAGTCCAAAACCTTTTCGCGTCCATTCGAGGTTGTAGCCGATGTACGCAGCTTCGCGGTCGAGTTCGTTAGGTTTGACGATAAAACTCTGAACGTACGAAGGAACGAGTACGATACCGATTACATAAGTTACGACTGGAAGCGCAAGCGCGATCAGTAACAGACTAAAGCGTCGCACGCTGAAGGCGTTCACAACCAGAACGATTGCCGCGATGATCAAGACGACGCACAGAATCAACATCGCGGGCAACGTGTAATGCGCTTCGGTGTAGGTCACGCCTGAAAAGACCTGGTGGTCCTCCCACAGAAAAGGAAAGCGCGAAAGATACGTGCGCCAGCTGAGTACGAGGAGAAAGAGAGCCAGCGAACAACAAACACCGCGAAATGCAGCTCCTGATGACCAGCGGACACTCGGTTTGAGCACTGTTTGCGGCAGGCCTAACAGCGAGTAAGCAATCGCCGCGCAGAGAATGATGAACGTTACGCCCAGCAACCAGGAGCTGATGAGATCGTAAAACGGTAACGAGAATAGATAGAACCCGAGCGGTTTACCAAAGATCGGATCCGAGATGTTTGTGGGCGACTGATTCCAATAAAGCGAGAACTGCCGCCAGTGCTCTTTCAATCTGAATCCGAAGATTAGTCCGAACAGTGCTGAGATGATCCAGCCAAGCGGTCTGATAATTCGTGCGGGCGAAAACTGAAACGGCTGGTTGTTGAGAATGATGGTTCGCTTCTCAAAGGCTAAAGCTCCAAAGAGTTTTTGGAAGAGCAGAAACGTCGCGCTCAATAACGCCGCCGTGAGTACGGCAGAGCCGAAGAAAAGCGCGAGTTTCATTTTGAAGATGTACCAGTAGATCGCTGAATAACCGAGGGAGCCGAACCATAGGGCCGAGATGTAGACTGAAACGATCCGCGAGAACGAAAGCAGCAGCAGCCCGGCCGCGACAATGATCCAGATTTTCAGACGACGCCGTTTGCGTGGTCCAACATCGATTACTTCCGGGGCTGGGCGTGTACTCACGCGTGTAGCATACCCTATCTGAGCCACTGATGCCTCCTTGGAGTGCGCCAACTCGTTGGCGCTTTGGTATTGATCACGATACCAAAGCGGTAACAAGTTACCGCACTCCAAGGAGGTGTCGGACTACTTGGCTCGTGTATAATCGCGGGAGTGCTGACGCCGGAAACAATTCTACAGGGTCGTTATCGCATCGTACGCCAACTGGGACAGGGCGGAATGGGCGCGGTTTACGAAGCCGTCGACCAGCGTCTCGACACCACGGTTGCTCTAAAAGAGACGTTGTTTACCGAGGAACGCTTACGGAAACAGTTCGAACGCGAGGCCAGACTGCTGGCGCGTCTGCACCATCCGGCGTTGCCCCGCGTCAGCGACCATTTTTCTGAAGATGATGGACAGTTTCTCGTGATGCAGTTCATCCCCGGCGATGATTTGTCGGAGATGATGACTCGCAAACAGGGTCCGTTTCCTGCAAACCAGGTTTTGACGTGGGCAGATCAATTGCTCGATGCGCTCGATTACCTGCACACGCAGGACCCGCAGATAGTTCATCGCGACATCAAACCGCAAAACTTAAAGCTTACGTCGCGCGGTCAGATCATCCTGCTCGACTTCGGTTTGGCGAAAGGCCAGGCCGGCGATATTTCTCGCGTCACAACTTCGGCAAGTATCTTCGGTTACACGCCAAACTATGCGCCGTTGGAACAGATTCAGGGATTAGGTACTGACTCGCGTAGTGATCTTTATTCGTTAGGCGCAACACTCTATCACCTGCTCACAAATGTAAAGCCACCTGATGCGTTGACGCGTGCGGCTGCAATCGTGAATGGTCAACCTGATCCGTTGTTAAGGGCAAGCGAAGTTAACAGCGCGGTCGCGCCAGAATTGGACCATGTGCTTGGCAAGGCGATGGCGCAAAATCGCGAACAGCGATACTCCACAGCCGATGAGATGCGCAAGGCATTGCATGGTACTGAACAGGCTTCAACTGTCGTTGAACGCGGCGAGGCGCAGACCGTTTTGTTTCCACCGGCGGCAACGACTGTCGCTGTTCCCACGCAAACAGTCGCTACGCCACAGACAGTTTCTGCAGCAGGGGAAACGACTGTCGTGCGTCCGAAACAAAGTGGGCCAAGAAGGGTGTTTCCGATTGCCGTGTCAGCGGGAGTATTGGTCCTGATTGCTTGCGGCGCGCTAGGTTTCTACGCCCTGCAAAATCGTAACGAACCTCCAGTCTCTCAACTTGTTGTTGAGAGTCCGACTCCGATTGGAGGTGCAAGTACGCCGGCACCTTCTCCGCAAGCAACTGAATCTCCGGAACAGAAGGACGTCGTAGCAGCACCAACTCCGAAAAAGACCGAAAAGGCTCAGCGTAACGAAGAACCCAAAAAAGCTCCTACGCCTGAGACTCGTGTCGAGACTGAGAATCAGGGACATGAAGAACAGCCACCGGATGTGCCAACGCCGCCGCAAATTGACGAGCGAAAAATTCCGCGTCGACAACAGACCAGAGTTCTGCCGGGCGGCGTTGTGATACGTAATCTTCCTGATGGGTCGCAAATAATAACCATGGCGGATGGAATGCGCGTGATGGTGACGAAGGATGGGAAGCGAACGATTTTGAATCCGCCGCGACCGCGCCGCCGACCGGCTCCGGCACCAATGCCGTCCCCCTAAAAGTTTCTTCTGCATTGCTCGCGAGCTCGTTGTATTCAAGAGGAGAATTGAGATGAGGAAATCGACAACTACACGTGTAATCTTTGTGCTGCTTACTGTTTGTATCTCGCTCGCGATGGTAAGTCCGGCAGGTTTTGCCGTTGATGTTACTAAGAATGCCGTTCCGTCCAACATCAGAATCACTCCGCCGGCGCCGACCTTCGACGATAAAGAACGAGTCGCCGAGTTGATGCAGAGACGTGAACGAGTGGCCCAAAGTGTCGGGCCGCAGTCGTTCGTGATTTTGTTCAGCACCGAGCCGCGCGTTTACGCGAACGACGTCGACTATCCTTATCGTCAGGAAAACAATCTTTACTATCTCACCAATCTAAAGCAGAAGAATGCGACGCTCGTGCTGCTGCCGGGTAATACGAAGGTGCGTGAGATTCTCTTCATGCCGCGCCGGAACCCGGCGATGGAAACATGGACCGGTCACATGTACAGCGCGGAAGAAGCAAACCAGCTTTCGGGTATCAGAGAGATCTGGCACGTGAGCGAGTTTGATCCGTTCATCAAGGCATTGCGTAACCGGCAGCCTTATCGTCCGAAGCCGGAAAACATTTTCATGTCTGATCTCCCGAAGGACATGCCATTAACCAACGATCACGGCTACGCGACGTTGTTCGACGCGGCTGCAAAGGGCGAAGCCGGAGTGTTCATGCTCATGCCTGGTCAGGGTGAAAGCCGCGAATACAAACAGGAGCAACGTTTTGCTGCCGACTGGGCGAGTACCGCTTCCGGTTACAGTATTAAGAACGCGTGGCCCATCTTCACCCAGATGCGTCTCGCGAAGTCACCGATGGAGCTGCGAATTCTCCAGCACGCGATCGATATCAGCATCGAAGCGCACCAGCGTGCCTGGGCTGCCGCAGGGGATGCGAAGTGGGAATACGAAGTTGATGCAGTGATGGCTTACACCTTCAAGCTCCGCAATGCCGACAACTGGGGCTATCCGGATATCGTGGGCTGCGGTCCAAACGCAACCACGCTTCACTACGTCGAGTCGCAAGGACCCGTGAAGCAGGGAGATCTACTGCTGATGGACGTCGGCGCCGAATACGATCACTACACTGCTGACATTACGCGCACGTTCCCGGTTAACGGAAAGTTCACGCCGGCCCAGGCGGCTGTTTACCAGATCGTTTATGACGCACAGGAAGCAGTGGCGAAGGCATCGAAGCCCGGCGTCACGTTGTCGGATGTGAATCGTGCCGGGACTGAAGTAATCAAAGATGGACTTTTGAAACTCGGGCTGATCACGGATCGCAATTCAATGCAGCATCGTTTGTGGTTCATGCATGGCACATCACACTGGTTGGGAATGAATGTTCACGATGTTGGTGGTGGCGCGAAGTTTGTTCCGGGCGCTGTGTTCACAAACGAGCCGGGAATCTACATCCGGCCCGATGCGTTGGACCAGATGCCGTTCGGTTGGAAAGTAGAGGAGTGGGAAAAATTCAAGACAGCAGTTCGTCCGGTGTTTGAGAAATACAAAGGCATGGGCGTCAGAATCGAAGACGACATGCTGATCACCGCCGACGGCGTCCGCTGGATGAGCGAAGCCCTGCCACGAAAGATGAACGAGATCGAAGATTTCATCGCCAAAGCGCGCCGCCAATCCGAATAGCGCCACAAAGAAGAATTAGCCACAAAAAGGCACATAAAGCACAAAAAAGAGAACAGTAAAATAGGTCCTATTTGACTTATAGGACCTATTTTTAGTTTTGTGCTTTATGTGCCTTTTTGTGGCTTAAAAATTCTTCTGAGCGTCTTTGTGGCCCACCCTGAGAACCACCTCAGGGCTGTTCGAAAAAAGTCGTGTTGCGGCGGTGGCTCACCCACCGTCGTCTTTGCTTCAGCAGCCAAACTGGTGAAGAACTGCGTCGCCATCATCTTCGCAGTCCCCTGAATCATCCGCTGGCCCACACTCGCGATCGTTCCGCCAACTTGAACATCAGCCGTGTAACTAACCTTGGTTCCGGTCTCAGTAGGCGCGAGATCCAGATCACCCGAACCCTTTAGAAATCCGGGGGCGCCTTTACCGTCGACGACGAGGCGAAGGTGTTCCGGTTCGCGCATGTCCTGGAGACGAGCAGTACCGTTGAAGACACCTTTAATCGAACCGACGCCGGTTCTAATCGTTGCCGCAAAAGTATTCTCTGCCGTCTGTTCGAGTCGTTCGCAGCCCGGAATACAGCGCTGCAACACCTCCGGGTTTATTAGGCATTGATAGACGCGTTCGCGAGGAGCGTCGAGTTCGTGCGAGCCTTCCAGTTTCACTGCACGCGAGCCTTAGCAGCTTGAATTGCGCGGCGCGTGTGCACTTGCGCAAGGTGACAGCGATATTCACCCGAAGCGTAAAGATCTGCATTCGGATCAATACCGTCGCAAACATGTGCGACTGCAGCGCCCACGGCATTATCGTCTAGTGTTGTTCCCGCCAATGCGGTTTCGACGGCCTTAGCGCGATATGCTTTGACGCCTACGCCAGTCACACCAATGCCCGCCGACTTGCACGATCCATCGTCATTCAACGTCAGATGTACCGCGACTCCAACAACTGCGAATCCTGAAGCAGGATGAGGCACCTTCTGATAAGCCTGGCCAAACTTGCCACTCGGCTTCTTGATACGAATTTCACGAAGTATCTCACCCGCCTGAAGATCGGTCGTGAGTAGATCGACAAAGAAATTCTCGGCTTTCACTGTTCGTTCGCCGTTTGGTCCAACGAGGACAAGATCCGCATCGAGTGCAAGAATTGCGGCGGGCCAGTCACCAGCCGGATCCGAATGAGCAATACTGCCGCCAATCGTGCCTTTATTTCGCACCTGCACATCGCCGATGCTTTTTGCGCATTCAGGCAGGAGCGGACAAATCTGCTTCAGCAGATCAGACGACTCCAATTGATAGTGCGTGGTCGTCGCCCCAATCAGAATTTGGTCAGCTTCTTCGCGGATGTATGCGAGCGATTTGATCCGGGCAATATCCACGAGCAACTGCGGTTGCGCGAGTCGCAGCTTCATCGCGGGAATCAAACTGTGACCACCGGCAAGGATCTTCGCACCGTCGAGATCGCTATTGAGCAGTGCCACAGCCTCATCGAGTGTTGCAGGTGCTTTGTAATCAAATTGTGCGGGAATCATGATTTACTCCTCTGATCCGTGTTTATCTGCCTTGCAAAGATCCGTATCATCCGTGGTTGATAATGCGCCAAACATTCTCCGGTTTGATCGGCATATCCAGATGCTTCACTCCGAAGGGGGCCAACGCATCGACAATCGCGCCAACAATTGCCGGTGTGGCGCCGATAGTTCCGGCCTCGCCGACGCCTTTTACACCCAGTGGATTTACGGGTGAAGGAGTCTCAGTCCGATCCAACTCAAAATCGGGAACGTGCGACGCACGTGGGATAGCGTAATCCATCAAAGTGCCGGTGATCAGTTGTCCCTGATCGTCGTAGACGACTTCTTCAAACATTGCTTGTCCGATCGACTGCACGATACCGCCATGAACTTGTCCATCAACCAGCAACGGATTGATCACCTTGCCGCAATCGTCCACCGCGACGTATCGCAAGAACTTGATGTCACCGGTGTCTCGATCAACTTCAACAACACAGATGTGTGTGCCGAACGGGAAAGTGAAGTTCTTTGGTTCGAAAAAGTAAGTTGCTGAAAGTCCAGGTTCAGTGTCAGGTGGCAATTCTTTCGCGATGTGCGCGGCGAGTGCGATTTCCTGAATCGTCAAACTCGTTTTGCCTTCAGTCTGCGGTTCCGGTAGTGCGGCTGCTGGTGCTTCAGCGACCGGCACGACCGGGTCTGACGTTCCAGTTGCAGCGGCTGCAGCTGCCGCCTGAAGCGAATACTTTCCACCTTCAAACGATACGCGAGTCGCATCGGCCTGAAGAATGTGCGTTGCGATCTTGTGCGCTTTCTCTTTGAGTTTTTGAATCGCTACATAGACCGCCGTGCCACCGACCGCGGTCGCGCGACTACCAAACGTGCCGATTCCGTATTGAACAATTCCGGTGTCGCCGTGGATCACAGTCACGTCATTGATATTGACGCCAAGTTCGTCCGCGGCGATCTGTGCAAATGACGTTTCCTGTCCCTGGCCGTGTGGCGAAGCCCCTGTCAGCACCGTCACCTTCCCCGTAGGTTCAATACGCACCGTGGCGCTTTCCCAGCCGCCCGCCGGCATCGCCTGTGATGGACCAAGCGCGCAGATCTCGACGTAGGTTGAAACTCCGATTCCGATCAATCGTCCTTCTTCGCGCGCTTTTTTCTGCTCTTCGCGAAGGGCTGCGTAATCGATGATCTGTTGTGCCTTGTTCAGGGCAGTTTCATAGTCGCCACTGTCGTAGTCGAGACCAGTCGCGGTATGAAAAGGAAACT